>JBDRJJ010000037.1:0-12751 GCA_043815135.1 Microcaldota archaeon
CTGCTCGCTTTGGCAGAGTGCCGTCATTGTGACAAAAAACAACAGCGAACCCTATCCAAATTGCAAGATATTGTTTTCTGTGATGGAGATAAGAAACGGGATAGAGACGACAATCACAAAGAACGCGTATTTTACTGATTCCACTGGAAAGGCGATAATCAGCTACACGCCCTCAAAACCAGGGGAAAGGCTGAAAATCAGCGTTGCGTGCACAGAGAACATGATGGAGAGCACGCTAACTGTCACTGGAGACAGCATAGGGGGGCCCAGCTTTCCCTATATTGATTTTGAGCTCCCTCCGATTGAAACGAGCCAGATAGCCGCCGTGGTTTTCATCATTTTCGCAGCGGTTTTCATAATAAAGGGGAAGGAGCTCGCCGGCATCTTCAAGAAGGTGGGCGGGGGCAGGAAGCCTTCGTCGAAGAAGCAGGAGGCTGAGGGGAACGAACTCGGGACTAGGAGGCTCATAACCGACCACGAGCGGAAGCTCGCGGCAAAATTCGCAAAGAAGCACAAGAGAAAAGAGATTAGGCTTGAGCATGAGTTCCTGAGAAAACTTTAATATTCGCTGGAAACGATGTTAATGCATCGGCGGGGTGGTTGAATGCAGAGGTTTATTGAAGATTGCATCGATATGCTGAGGTTCTCGGTCTCTTGGGTCTATGACAAGGAAGCTCGCATGCCGTTTTTCATGATTCCCCTTGTCATAATCATTGGGGCGATTGTTGTTTTTGGAGGAACGTTCCTCTTCGGAATGGCCAACCCATTTCTTGCCTTCCTCTTCATGCTTGTTTCGATGTTTTTAGCTACAATCGCTTTCTTGTACGTTTCATATAAGATAATCCCGTACTCGCTTGCGAAGAAGGGGTTCAAGCCCATTGAGTACGGAATTATGCCGCTCATAAGGAGCATCATTGCACTAGTGGTGGCCTCAATTGCAAGCTTTCTTCCCTGGTTTGACATGAAGCTCCTTGTAATCAACGTGGTCCTGGCCTTGGGAGTGGTCGGGCTCATTGTGCTCTCGGTTTTCATGAATTTTGGCCTGGGTCTTCTCCTGATAATCCCGATTCTCCTCGCCCTCTCTATAACCTGGTGCTATGCTTGGCTCAGACTCGCGTTCACCCTGTATGCATTCTTCCTTGGAAACGGAGTCGTGGGCTCGGTGAGGAAGTCCTGGGAACTCACCGATGGGAAACTGACGAAAGTCTACTCAAGAATCTGGCTTACGTGGGGGTTTGTTTACGGAGGAATTTATTCCGTTATCGGAGTGATTATCCTTCCAGTGTATTTCTTGATGATTGTTTCCGTTTTTCTTAATCCAACAGCATTCCTAGTGATGATGGGGTTGATGTATGTGCTTATGATTCTAATCGGAGTTCCTGCAACAGTATTTGGATTTGCATATCTATTCACGAGCGCCTATTCGATGCTCGAAGCCCCGCAGGGTGGGCAGGGGGTTGCTGCTGCTTCGGCACTTCCCGGACCTGCTCCAGCTCCTCCGCCAACTCTCAAGAAAGGGTCTAAGAAAGAGAAGATATACGACCAATACTGAGCTTTTTTAGGGGGAGCTAGAACGGCTTCCTCCCCAATTTTCCCATTGCGAGCCTATCGTCCCCACCGCCGCTTCCGCCGAATTGTTTAGTTAGCTCGAGAAGCATCTCCTTTGCCTTGTGCTTGGAATCGCCAACGCAAACCACTATGTTGTCCTTTCCAACAAGTATCCCTGCTCTTTTTGCGGATTGAAGGGGGAGGGCGATAGTCCTGAGGGTTTTCTGGTCAACTGGAATGTTCGCCTTTATGATTCCCTCTTTGCCTGCCAGAAGCTTCTCCACCTGCTTCTCCGCGAGTTCGCCTGCCATTGACTCGGCTTTCTTCCCCAGTTCCTTCCACTCCCTGAAGAATTTGTCAACTGCTGCCGGGAGCTGGCTCGGCTGGACGTGGAGCTCTTCGGATGCTTTCTTCACTATTTCCTCCTGCTCCTGGATGAACGCGACTGCTGGCGCACCTGCCTTGAACTCAATCCTGTTGATTCCGTCCTGTATTCTCGATTCTGAGATGATTTTTATGAGCCCGATGTCCCCAGTTCTGTCCACGTGCAGGCCTCCGCAAGCCTCTGCATCCAATCCATCAATGTCGATTACGCGGATGCGCTTTCCGGGCGAACCGCCGCCCTGGTAAAGGGTGAACCCGTATTTCCTCTCCGCTTCGCCCCTGTCCATAACGGTCTTTCGAACCAGGTGGTTCTCGAAAACATAGCTGTTTGCGAGCATCTCTATCTCCTTAAGTGTTCGGGGCGGAATCTTTTCATA
Organism: Microcaldota archaeon; assembly: GCA_043815135.1. Classification (GTDB taxonomy): domain Archaea; phylum Micrarchaeota; class Micrarchaeia; order Burarchaeales; family JAKAKT01; genus JAKAKT01. The sequence continues at coordinate 2,310 of JBDRJJ010000037.1, forward strand.
ATGAGTTATGTCAAGGTGTGCGACATCGGGCTCCTTCTTCGCCCCTGCCTGCCAGACGTGGTTTCCGAGTATTTTCCTGCATGCTGCATTGATTAGGTGCGTGGCCGTGTGGTGCCGCATGAGGGAATTCCTTCTTTCAACATCAACGAAACACTCAACTGATGAACCTGTCTTGAACTTCGGCTCGCTCTTCAGGGTGTGGACCACGACATCCCCTACTTTGTCCGCCCGGACAACCGGGATTCCTTCCATGCTCCCTGAGTCTGTGGCCTGGCCGCCGCCCTCGGGGTAGAAAACTGTTTTGTCGAGAATCACCCGGTTGCCCTCGACCCGGAGCACTTTTGCTTTCGCCTCGCTCTTTCCATCATAGTAAAGAATCTCGGTCGCCTTGATTCCCTTAGTATCTGCATGAATCTCCTCTTCCTTCTCCTTGAAGCTCTTCTTCGTGATTCTCGAGTAGAAGTTCGTTGGGATTTCGACTTCCTTTTTCATGTCGAGGGCGACTTTCTCGATGAGCTCGGGGGTTATCCCGTGGCTCTCGTAGAGGGTGGACATCCTGTCTGTTGTCAGCTTCTCGCCCTTGGAGAGCATCGACTCCACCACTCCCCGAGCCTTCTTCCTGCTCTCGCCATAGCGTGCGGACTCAACCTCGATTATCTTGCGGACCGATGGGAGGCTCTCCTCGAGCTCCGGGTAGACCGGCTTGAGGTCCTCGGCAATCATGCCCATTATGTCCTCGAGCCTGAAACCAAAGTCATACTCGTCCATAAACCCGAGCGCCCTGCGAAGAATCACCCGGAGATTGTAGCCTCCCCCCACATTAGATGGAAGCGAGCCATCTGAAATCGCGAACAGGAGCGTTCTCGAGTGGTCTGAAATCGCATAAATCGCCTGGAGGGGGAATATGCTCTTCCTCAATTGCTCGACTGTCTTCCCGAGTTCCCCTGCAATCCTTTTCTCCTCTTCTGAAATCACCGAGCCCTCGTCTGCATCCAGCTTGGACGCGAGAGCGGCATAGCGCTGGAAAAGGGCCTTGTCCACATCGAGGCCTGCGCGCTCCTCCATGAACTTTATCTCCCTTGGGAACACTGACTCAAATGCCGTATAATCCCCGTTGGAGTACCAAAGCAGCCTCTCGAAGCCCCACCCGACATCAATCACCTTCATGTCGAGCTCCTTTCTCTCGCCTTTCAGGAAGCTGTATTGCATGAAGACGCTGTTCACGAGCTCCAAGCCATTCGCGAACGACTCGATGCACGGGCCAAATGCGGAGAAATCCCCCATTGCCCAGACGTCCTCGGTGTATGTGAGCTCGGTCTTTTTCACCCCGAGCACCTTGATGAGGAACTCAAAATTCAGTTCGAGGCACTTGTCCTTCCAGTAGCCCTCTTTCGGGTGGTTGAACGCGTGCTGCCCCGCCATCGTGAAGCAGGAGAAGTGCCTCCCAGTCACACCGACATTCGCTATGTCGTTGAACCGCAGGGAAACTTGCGGAATCATCAGCGGGTTCGCAGGATACTCGAACGTCATCCTGCCCTTCTCGAGCCTCTGGAAGTCCTGGATTGAGGCCATCGTGAAGTAGAGGTCGGGCCTCCACCTGCTCACGACCGGGTATCGCTTGATGATTGTGTGGCCGTTCTTCTGCCAGAAGGAGGCGTATTTCTTCCAGAAGCTGACGTAATCGTCCCGGTGCTTGTTTTCAGGCTTGAAGAACGAGTACGGGGCGTGGACCGAGTCCCCGCAGTGGGAATGCTCGCCAACCCCCCAATAATTTTTTCCACATGAACACGCGCGCCTCGTGAAGCCCTCTTTCTCAAATATCCCGACATTGTAATACTCCCTGTTTTTCTCTGAGAATTCCTTCCTGAGGGAGTCCTTTGAGAGCATGAGATTAGTTTCAGATTAAAAAGGTTTTAATCCTTTCTCGGAGAGAGTTGAGTCATGAGATGGTTTTTGCCCATGCTCGCCGTGCTGCTCCTGTTCGGGTGCGCGAGCACTCCAGAAGAGAAGCCTGCTGAAAAACCGATAAGCGACGACAGCGAAGTGAAGCTCATTGTTGGCGAGAACTACACTCTCGGCGAACCCATTGCAATCCAGCTCAAGACGACTAACTATTCGATTTCGTTCCTAAACCGCTCCGGGGGGGTACTCAATCGGCTCTTACCCTTCGCTCTGGATATGCAGGAAGATAAGCAACGAGAGCTGCGAGAACATTGAGTATAGGTATATGCGGGACTTCAGCACGTGCGAGAGCGGGGTCGTGAATGTGTGGGTTCCAGCTGAGGCCCAAGAGAAAAGAGATGTCTTCCCTGCTGAGTCCTACCTCCTTCTCCTCCATTGGGAGCAGACTGACTGGAAAGAGGTTAAGTCAGCGTGCGGGAATGGTTTCTCAACTTCTAGAAGAGCCCAAGAGGTGGGCAGGGGCGAGTATTCTGCAACGTTTGTTTACTGGGTGAGCTGGGACAAGGAGCCTAGGAGCGTGAGCACTGATTTCAGAATAATATAGCTATTTTTCGTATTTTATGGCGAACAGCTTATGGCGCTGGATTGCCCTGTATGGATGAACCACTCCGGTGGCTTCGTCCTTTGCCTCGAAAAAAATGGAATCTGCTGTTTTCTGCTTCAAAGCCGATACTATCCTATTCGACCCGCCAAGCTGAATTGGGGAACCCTCCTTTATTGATTTCATACCTACGCCCAGCTGGCTCACATCGAGCACAGTGCTCATGAAGACTTTCTTCCTCAAGGCCCCCAGGAAGCCAGCCCTCCGCTCGATAGAGAAATACGCCAACAGCACCTTGCTTAGGATTCTAGAAGAGAGCATGCCCTCTGCCCTTGCGAGTATGCGCCTCCTCAAAAGAAATGCGGACGAGTTGGATTTCCCTGCCTTCTCGCTGTCGAAGCTGTAAAGGGGCATGTTGACGAACCTGAACTCATCCGTATTGCATGTACTGTGGGGGTTGAAGCGGGGCACGATTCCGAGCTTGTGGTGGAGGGCGGATAGCTCCCCGTCCTCGAACTCGTTCCAGAACAGTGTCTCATTGTAGGGGCATCTCTCCCATATCCTCCTCTTCATGATGTTGAAAAAACCCGGGATGTAGACTCCCTCGTCCCAGTCATTGTACTCGAGCAGGCCGATTACAGGGGGCGCATCCGAGCGCCTGAGGGCCTCGTCCGAATCGCCGTAGGCTGAGCGGTTGAACAGCGAACGGAGGTCCCTTCCCGTTGTGACCCAGTCCCCCGCCCTCTTGTTGTCCTTGAGCACGCGGCACGTCAGGACCTCGAAATAGTTGCCGTATTTTTTCATGCCCGTGTACCAGTCGCTTGAGGGGAATATCCGGTCGTGGAGTATTGCGAGGTTCTGGTATTTCGCCTTTGAGGCAATCAGATTCTTTTTCTTGGTTATCCAGCCAAGCTCATCCTTCTCGCCGAATTCGATGAGCGCCACTTCCTTTTTCTTCTTTCCATCGTATTTCCCGCAAACTATTATTTCGCACTCCTTGATTCCCTGCGCCTGGATTGATTCGATGATTCTGTCAACTGCGTCGTCCTTCTTCCCGTTCGTGATTATCCCGAATGTCCACCTGTCAATCGAGTCGCCAGGAGAGAGCACGGGCGAGAGCTTTTTTAATGTCACCGTTGTTTTCTCGCCCTCCGCCTTCCAGTCGAACTCCGCATCGTTCCTAAACATGGTGAAAATCTCGCTCTTCAGGAGCCTCAGGTTGCTTCCGTCCAAGTCATCGAAAACTGCGATTATCTGGCCTCCGACCTTGCAGAAGTTCATCCACTCCTTCAAAAGAATCCTGTTGAACTTCGTCTTGAAAAGGAGGCCTTCGCTCATAATGCAGTCTATGCTTTCCTCCTTGTATTTCGGCTTCAGGGTGTAAAGGTTGTCCGGGGGGACGTAGTGATGCACTGCACCGCCGATTAGCCCTGACGGCTTTTCGCCAACATCGACAACAAGCCCGGAAATCCCCTTCAATCCCATGTATTCGCCCGCATTAAACTCTTGGATGAAACGCTACTGACTTTCCTTGGCGGAATTATTATGTCTTTCTCAAAAATGAGGACGTTGCACTCTTTGGAGGAGGGGGAGGACAGGATATAAATGACTTGAGGTTAATATGGGCTCGTGATACGCGCCTCGGGGTAGGCTGATATGACAGACACGGATATCGAAACGAGGACAATCGCCAAGGGAACGTTCTGGGGCCTTGCAGGAGGGTTCGCCTTCAAAATAATGTCTTTTCTTTATACTGTAATACTGGCGAGGTTTTTTTCGCAGGAAGACGTTGGAACGTTTTATCTTGCGCTGAGCGTCTTCTACAGCCTGGCGATACTTTCTGACCTTGGCCTCAACACCGCATTCGCACGCTATGTCCCGTATTACATCGGCAAGGGGGAGAAAAGGAAAGCGTATGCCCTTCTTATTGGCTCTTACATCTACTGCGGCATTCTCTCCATTGCACTCTCGGCCCTGCTCTTCCTTTCAGCTGGAATCGCCTCAGAGGCGTTCAAGAACCCGAACCTCTACTCTGCAATGGCAATCATGGCATTGCTCCCAGTATTCAGCAGCATTTCTGCAATAAACATCTCTTTCATTACCGGGTTGAAGATGGTCAAGGAAGTGAACCTGGCAAACAACCTGCAGCAGGTGGTGAAGCTTGCCCTCATGCTCGGCGCCCTTTTCTTGGTTGGGGCGAACGTTTCTGTTATCACCGGGTCGTTTCTCGCTTCGTTCGTGTTCTTGACCGGAATCTCCTTCTGGTATCTTGGGAGGGGGATGAAACACCATGAAATCTCCCGCGAGACCTCGACTTTTGGCGAGAAGACTGGGCTCTTGAAGGAAGCTGCGTCGCTCGGGGTGGCGCTTGCGGTCGTAAGCGGAGTGAGCACCCTTGTGTTTTATACTGATAGGCTGATGCTCGGCTACATGCTTCCTGCGGAGGGCTCTGCGGAGGCGATTGCAATCTACTCGATGGCCGTCTCGGTGGCGCTCTTAATCCCGATTTTCCCTGGCGCTGTAATCTCGATTTTCGGGCCGGTGATGGCGGAGCTTTATGGGAAGGGAAAGAAGAGCAGCATGGACATCATCTCGAGAACCTCAATCAGGTGGTACATACTCCTGCTTGCGCCCCTGTCGCTCGCGTTCATAACATTCCCGACCGAGCTGATGTCGCTTCTTTACGGGTCTGCCTATGCACCCGGGGGGATTATCCTCGCAATAGCCACAATAGGCATGTTCGCCCGGATGCTCAGCTCAGTGCATAGCTCGATACTGAGCTCGATGCGGATAGTCCGTGTCGAGCTGTACATTGGACTCGTGGCACTTGCACTAAATGTCGTGGGCAACCTGGCCATGATTCCGATGTACGGAATGACTGGGGCAATTCTCGTGTCCGCTTTCTCGATGGCAGTTGCAAGCGTGATGATGATGTATTTCTGCAAGAGGATTTTCGGCTCGAGCTTCATCGGGGAGACTGTAAAGCCCGTGCTGTCATTCACTCTCGCTCTCGCGGTTCTTTGGATTTCGCGGGGCCTGTTCTCGGACGCCTTCCGGGCGGTTTCTCTAGTATCGCTCCCAGTCGGGGGGCTTTCGGGCCTCGTTCTCCTGAAGCTAGTGCACCTTGCAATCCTCGGGGTGGTCGCGCTGGTTGCCGGTTTGCTCTTCTTCCTGTTCCTCATTGCGCTGAAGTCGTTCAAGGAAGAGGACCTCTCGATGGCGTTTGGTTTCCTCCGGAGAGCGAAAGCCCCAAGTGGCGCGATAAAGCTAGTTGGAAGGATAATGAGATACGGAATTGCTGGGTAATAATGGGCCCGCGGAGGATCGAACTCCGAATCTTCAGTGTGTGAGACTGACGTCTTACCATTGTCGGCTCATTTGAGCTTTCGACTACGGGCCCGCGAAGTAGGTTTAGGGGATAATACTAATAAAAATGTGCTACCCGCTCGGCGAACCTCGAGACAGTTTGCGGACTTTTACTGCTCCTCGTTCAATGGTCGCGTTTTTGCTCCTGCGCGCTCTTGAAGAAACCCGCTATGAAACCGAGCGCAGCCCCGATTGAGGTGAGGTCTGGGTTCTGGATTCCGATTTGAGAGAGGCCGTTCTCAACGAGCGGGCCGAGAACCGGAACATAGTGCAGTATCAGCCCCGTAACCGCGCCCATCAATGCCCCTATTGTTGCATAGAAGAACACTGCCACTATCCCAACAATCACGACGATTGCGCCAACCACAGCCGCAGTGAGCACGGCAATTATCCCGAATCCCATTCAAATCACCCACGCCTATCTATAATCTCCTCAGCATCCGGCCCAGTTCCAATAAACGTCACCGGCACCTTCAATTTCTTCTCAATCTCCTCGATGAAGTTCTTCGGCTCTTTTGGAAGTTTCGAGTAGTCCCTGATTCCCTTGCATGAAGGGAATTTGACATCCAATTTGGTGACTGCGAGCATTGTCGCCGAGTTTATGTTGCATGCGAGCTTCAGCTCATCCCAGTGGAGGGTTTCTGATACGCGACGGGGGCGGCCTGTGACTGTTCCGTATTCTGCATAACCCAATTCCACTGCCCGCTCATGTGGAATCTCTCCGACAAAAGGCCCGTTTCCAACCCGGGTGGTGTATGCTTTCAAGACCAGAATCACATCATCAATCCTTGTCGGGCCTAACCCGACATCAGCGGCAATTGAACTCGCGCTCGTGTCCTTCGAGGTAACGTACGGATAAGTCCCGTAAAGGAGCGAGAGCATGAACCCCTGCGAGCCCTCCACAAGGACGTTCTTCGCCTTGTTCACTTCTTTCGGGACATCAGTAAGGTAGGGCTTGAGCTCTGGAACCTCTGAAACTAACTTTGCAGTCCTCCTGACCCTATCAATGTTCGCTGGTCCGCACCCCGTCTTGGTTGTCCCTATCTTGCCCCCTGTCTCGCTATCCTCGACTATATGGGCCTGTGTGATTGCAGTGCATCTGAAGTCAACCCCAACGCGGTTCTTCACTCCACAGTCCTCGATTTCTTTCAGGAAGACTTCGTGATTCACGAGCACTCCTGCGCCAATAAGAATTCTGGATTTTTCGTAGACAATCCCTGAAGGGAGCTGCCTCAGCTTGTAGGTTCTCCCCTGGTAGATGACTGTGTGGCCTGCGTTCGGGCCAACCCCTCCCCGGGCAACTACCTCTGGCTTGTCTTTCAGGGCTAAGTGCGAAATGATTTTCCCTTTTCCTTCATCCCCAAACTGACCGCCTACGAGAATATTTACTGCCATAACCCCCCTCCTTGAAGGGTATCCTCGGAAAAGTAATTTAACGTTTATCTTGCGAGTTAACAGCATGCTTCCGAGGTTCATGCCCAAAAGGGTCGACACTTCTTCAGGCGAGATTCTCCTGAGGCAAGTCCAGAGGAAAGACCTGGAGGCGCTTAACCGCCTCATAAACGAGCCCGACGTGAACCGGTTTGTGTGTGTTGAAAGCCCCGTCTCGCTACAAAGCACCGTCGATGCATATAAACGGGCATTGAAGTCAAACAAGGCCTGGGTTGTCTGCATCTTTCAGGGGAAGGCCGTCGGCTCGATTGACATCAGACCCAAAACGGGCAGGGAATCGCATGTTTCCGAATTCGGAATCGCGTTCTCGAAAAAGGTTCATGGGAAGGGGATTGCCGAAGCGACTGCAAGATTCTGCTTTGGCTGGATGAAGAAAAATAGGATTGAAAAGATTGTGAGCGAGGTAATTGGGGACAACGCCCGGGCGAGGACGTTTTACAAGAGGATTGGCTTCAAGGAGCTTTGCAGGCTCAAGAGAAACGCCAAGCGTGGGAGAAAGTACATCGATACGATTATAATCGAAAAATTCCTGTGAGTTGATATTATGAAATTCAATCCATTGCTGAATAAGCTGAAGCGGGGGCCGCAGGTTGTTCTCCCAAAGGACATCGGGATGATTTTAGCTTACACTGGAATTGGAAAAACGAGCAAAGCAGTGGATGCTGGAGCCGGGAGCGGGTGGCTTGCTATTTCCCTAGGGAATGTTTGCAAGAGCGTTGTCACTTATGAGAGAAGGGAGGAGTTTGCAGAGCTTTCTCGCGAGAATGTCGAGCGGGCGAAGCTGAAGAATGTCAAGGTGAAGGTCGCTGATGTTTTCGAGGGCATTAGCGAGAAGAATGTGGACCTGGTGACCCTGGATCTGGCGGATTCCAACCTGGCAGTGCCGCTCGCGTATGGTGCATTGCGGGAGGGGGGCTGTCTTGTCGGCTATCTCCCACACGCTGAGCAGGTGAGTAAATTCGTGAAGGAGTGCGAGAGGAACGGATTCGTGGGGGTCTTCTGCATCGAATCGATTGTCCGCGAGATGCTTGTCCGCGAACAGGGCTTCAGGCCAGAAAATACGGGATTGACCCATACCGCTTACTTGGTTTTTGCGAGGAAAGGAAAAAAGGAGACCGGACCTGATGGTCAAAATCAAGCGGGAAGCGATTGAACTCGCCCTCCATGCATCGAAGAACACTTATCCGGACGAGTTCATCGCTCTCCTCAGGGATGATAACGAGGGGACAATCACGCACATCCTCGTCCTTCCTAGGAGCACGTACGGGAAGGGGTTCTCGAGCGTTGACTTCCATATGCTCCCGATGTTCTCGCACTCCTGCGGCAGTTTCCACTCGCATCCAGTTCCAGATGCACGACCCTCAAGAGGGGATAGGCTTTTTTTCGGGAGGCTCGGGAAAGTGCACATAATTGCCGGTTACCCCTACCGAGAGCAGGACGCAAGAGCGTATGATAGGGATGGAAAATCGATTGCTCTCGAAGTGGCGGACTAGAAAGATTTTTAATTGGAATCGAGGAATTATCACTAAACAAGGAGGTGCGGCGATGGACTTCATAGTAGTTCTATCTATAGTACTTGGATTTATTGGGGCGTTGGCTGCCCTTGGCTTTGCATGGCATATGGGAAAGAAAGTGCTCGCCCAGCCTGAAGGGACCCCCAAGATGATTGAAATCTCAAGGGCTGTGCGCGAGGGAGCTGAAGCATATCTAAAAAGGCAATTCAAGACCATTGCAGTGGTCGTCGTATTGATTGCGATTGTGCTGGGTTTTGCATTCTGGAACACGCCTGCTGGCTGGGCGCTTCCGATAACGTTTGTCATCGGCGCGATATTCTCGGCAAGCGCGGGATACACCGGGATGTTTGTTGCGATACGGTCGAATGTCAGGTGCGCGAATGCTGCTAGAACCGACCTGAACTCCGCACTGAGGACTGCTTTTAACGCAGGAATTGTCAACGGAATGGTGCTCGCTGGGCTTGGCCTCTTCGGAGTCACTTCGATATTCACCGCCATATACTTCCTTTACGGGGGGAGCGCTGAGCAGGCGATTCCAGTTATAAGCAACGTGGTTGTTGGATTCAGTTTTGGGGCCTCGCTCATCGCATTATTCATGAGGGTTGGAGGGGGAATATTCACAAAGGGCGCTGATGTTGGGGCCGACCTTGTTGGAAAAATCGAAAAGGGAATCCCTGAGGACGACCCGAGGAACCCGGCAGTCATAGCAGACAATGTCGGGGACAACGTGGGCGACTGCGCAGGGATGGGCGCTGACATATACGAATCGTACGTCGCCTCGCTCGTGGCGGCGATAATACTTGGAGTTGCTGCCCCGGCCTTGGGCGGGGGGACATATGGGATTTCCGGAATGGCTCTCCCAATCCTATTTTACGCCGCAGCTGCCTTCTCAGCAATCGCGGGAACCTACTTTGTGAAAGCGAAGAAGGGCGAGAGCGCGATGAAGGCGATGGACAAGGGGTTGCTTCGGGCAAACCTGATAATGGCAGGCCTATTCTTGATAATCTCGATGGGCCTTTTCGGGGACTGGAGGCCGTTTGTCGCTGCTTTCGCGGGACTCGCTGCAACCCAGTTCATCGGCTGGATGACTGAGTACTACACTGCGCCACACAAGAACATATTCGGGAATATCACCGGGAAAGTTCCGGTTCAGGAGATTGCAAAAGCAGCCAGAACAGGGGCTGGGACCACGATAATAAGCGGGGTTGCATATGGATATGAAAGCTCTTTTGCAATGGCGATAATTGTGTCAATTGCAACGTATGTCGGCTACTGGGCACTGGGTTTCTACGGGATTGCTCTTGTAGGAATCGGGATGCTCGGGACAACTGGGATAACGGTCTCGATGGACACGTTCGGCCCGGTCTCGGACAACGCGCAAGGCATTGTCGAGATGAGCGGCCTTGATAAGACCGACAAGAAGGCGGCAAAAATCACGAGCGAGCTCGATTCTGTGGGGAACACGACAAAGGCTCTCACGAAGGGATTTGCGATTGCTTCTGCTGCAGTCTCGGCAGTGGCGCTGTTTGCAGCGTTCTTGGCAAAGGTCGCGACAGCTGGGATAGCCTCGATAAGGGTATCTGAGCCCGTTGTCTTCGTCGGGTTCC
>JBDRJJ010000038.1:0-7978 GCA_043815135.1 Microcaldota archaeon
GGTCGTGAACCTCCTCTCGCACTTTTCGCATTCCCTCCTCCTCCTGATAGCGTCAGAGTCCTCGACCTCGCGGGAATCGAGCACCTTGGTCTCTGAATGGTGGCAGAATGGGCATCTCATAAACGTGTTTCCCCCTCAAAAGCTTTTATACATTACCTCGTAGCTAAACAATGAAAACCCGCCAAATCCCCCTTCCGCACCCTTTTTATTCCCCAAAAACCATAAGTAAACGGGTGATTCTAATGGGTGGTCCCGGTGCTGCAGTAATAACGGCTCCTAAACAGGAGACGGATTATTCAATCTACGTCCAGAACACGATAGATTTCACGAAGAAGCTCGATGCCTGCAAGACTGACCAGGAGAAGGCCATGGCAGTGCGGGAATACATGGAAGGAGGAGGCCTGAGGTCGGGGCTCAAGCCCGTTTCGGAGAGGAAATATTCATCCGTACTCTATTTTCCAGAGGGCGCTTCATTCCAGGTCGGCACAAGCGTCGTTAAATCCGGAGGTTCCCAATCAACAATTCCGACAATAGTTACAATCCCCACAGGCTCGCTCGTGGAATTCGAATATAACACCGAGAAAGGGGCAGCGCTCACCTTCCTCAACAGCAACCAGGAGATTGTTCGCATATCGCTCGGCGGGCAGCACGGTGCGCCACTGACTGTCAACCCAACGGAACAGCACACACTGAACATTTTCTTCAAATCCATAAAGAGCACCGCAAAACTGTACGAAAACAACAGGGAGTTCGCCGGGTTCATGGAGCAGTCGGTTGATGCCCTTTACGGAGTCGGGCACAAGGTCTCGAAGCACAAGGGCCCATACATGGCGACGATGCAAAGCACAGTAGGCCTCACTGCAATGAAGTCCGCCCTTCGAGGCAGGTCTCCGGTTTACGGGCCGATAGGCCAGGCAAAGGACCAGACAGTAAGCGACTGGACCCACAAAGTGTACGAGATGGTCAACCCGAAATCAACTGCAGGGGCGATTGACTGGGCCATTGTGGACAACCAGGCCCAAGTGCAGGAGATAATGAGGGAACTGAAGCTCGAGGACGACGAAATAAGCAACTTCTACGTCGGCTTCGGAGTGAAGAACGGCAAGCCAGTAATGAATGTTTTTAGCTACATGGACCTGGAGAAGGAGAGCACGGAGTTCAAGCCCGTTCTTATGTACCAAGTCCAGAGCGGAGGGCAGGGGCTGAACGTTTCTTTCGACAATGTTTTCAAGCTCCAAAGGGGCGGGAACATAGCCGATGGCTACAGGAAGGATTACGACAACCTGAAAGTAGTCGGTGAAACATCTGCCGAAGCGGCCCTTAAGGACATATACAACAAGGAGAACCGCACCACATGGGACAGGGAAGTGCACGTGTTCGCTGTCAATGTCGTCATCCCGGAGGACCAGTTCGCCAAATTCGCGAAATCGTTCACCGACGAATTCAAGCGGCTCTCCCAATAGCCAACTCCCGCAAAACCTTAAAAAGGGCTTTTCTTAATCTATATCATTACCGAAGGTGTTCATGTTGCCGGGAGATGCTGAGGCGTTGCTTTCAAAGATTGACGGGGTCAAAGGTTCGGCTATTTTCAAGAAGGATGGTAACATAGTTGCATCAAAACTCCCAAGCGGAGTGGACGAGAAGGAGCTCTCAAAAACTGCCCTCGCGATGCTGGACTCGGCGAAGAAATACATCGATAATGCAGGCGGCTCCCAGCTCTCCTACGCCATCGCAGGGGGGCCGGAGGGCTTTGTTGCGACAACTGAGGGAAGCGGGTTCGTTCTCGTTTGCATAACCGGCCCAGAATCAGACACCGATTCGATTTCATCGAAAATAAGGAAGGCAGCAGAAGGCTTGAAGGAGTTGGCTTGATTGATAAACCTCGGGGTCCCCAAGCTCGACAAGCTCATCGGGGGAATAAAGGAGGCTTCGAACATCCTGGTCATCGGTCCGCCTGGCCCTGAGAAGCTGTCACTTGGCCTACATTTCATCGGTGAGGGGCTTGACGAGAAGCAGCCCTGCATCTACACAACTAGCGACATAGCTCCGAAAGAGATAGAAGACCGGGCAGCTGAAATCGGGCCGGATATACCCTCAAAAATCGGGAAAGGCTTCACATTCATCGACTGCTATTCATGGGCCCTCGGCACGCCCCCAATCGGGAGAAAGGACATACAGGTCCCAGGGCCGAATGCGCTTGACGACATGTCGATAGCAGTCGCGCAGGCAATCCAGGAATATGGGAAGGACCCGAAGAACGGGCCGAGGATGGTCGTTCACAGTCTCTCGACGCTCCTCCTCTACAACAACCCAGAAATTACCTTCCGCTTCGTCCAAATCACTGGCGCCCGCCTCAAGGCAGCAGGCTGCACGACGCTCTATTTTCTCGAGTCCGGGATGCACGAGGAGAGGATGGTAGTCACAATCAAGCACCTGATGGACTCGGTCATAGAGATGAAGAACGAGAACAACAAGAGCTACCTGACTGCGCCCCTTTATGGATTGAAGAAATGGGCTGAATTCGAGGTCGGGAAGAAGGGACTACAAATACTGTGAAGTAACTAGAAAGACGCTTCCATACCCCGCCCAGGGATATCATAATCTTTTGACTGTCCGTTGCCCAGGGAGGCTCTCAGAACTTTTTCTGCCCTCGTCACTTCCCCACGGATAATATAGTTGACGATCTCAAGCTCGCTTTCATGCGTTATCTTTCCAGTCGCCCTTGCTACAAGCGTTTCAGAAACCAAGCTGAGGGGAACATGTTTTCCATCGTAAAGAACCCCGACAGCATAGCTTTTCCCGTCGAAACCCATTGCCCTTATCAACTCTGGAGGTTTTGGACTCGGTGAATTCTCTCCGCCTGCCTTCAGAGCATTCTCAAAAAGACCGTAGATTTCCCTCAAAGCATTTACAATTCCAGAACCCGAGTCTACGGTTATCACGAATTTCCCAGGGCCCTGTCCAACGGCCTCCAAGCCCCTCAATACATCGATTACCTGCTTGTCAAAACGGTTCGGCTGCATCACCACGCTCGAATCCTGGCCCGAGTCCCTGAAACCTATTCTCAACAGGCCCTTCCCGTCAAGCAGTTCCCTGTTGGCTATCACGATTAAAGGAAGGGTCTTGCTGCTTTGTTCCCGCTGCGCAGGATTATTATGACCTTTTTGTTCCATGGCTACCCACCTTAATGCAAAGTATTACGATTCTCGAGTATATAAATATTCGTTTTTTGTAGAGAATCAGCCAACCTGCCCCAACAATTCCTTGTGCTGCTCAAAGTATTTCCTGCTCGGCTCAAGAATTCTCGAAAGCTCCTTTCCTACAGCATTCTTCAAGTCAACTGGGTGAAGCTTCCCCTCGGAGTAGGTACTCTTCAACTCTCTCAAATTAAGTTCCAAGTCCCCGCCGAATTTTTCGGGCCTTTCGATTTTTAGTGTGGTCCCGTCATCTCTCAATAGCAAAATTTCGCACATATCTATCAGGGGATTTTCACTCACCTGCTTCTCGGGGCAGTATGCTTTCTTGAGCTTCCGCTTGATGTCCTCCTCCGAATCATGAATGTAGATGCACGAATCCGGGTCGCTCTTGCTCATCTTCGAGGAAATTTCCATGTCCGCTTTCTCGTCAGAGTCCATGCCCATCCTCTTCGGCCCCTGGAGGCCCATAAGAAGTTTCACGTGGACTGCGGCGGGCTTCCTCTTCTTCAATTTCTCAGCAACTTCCCGCGCAAGAACATGCACCTTCCTCTGGTCCATCCCCGAGTGGGCGAGCGAAACATCGAGCTTGAATATGTCCGCAACCTGCATTGCCGGGTAAAGGACGGAAGCCGAGTCCGTTGCATCGCCCTCCTTCCTCCCCATTATCGTAGTGCAGCGGAGCATGCGGGCGAGAGTAGTTGATTTTGAAACCTCGAGAACGCTCTTCCAGTAATCATTGTCATAAAGTTCGCTTGCGAGGACATAATCGACTTTTCCCTCCTCCAAACCTAGAGATAAAAAGGCGCTCTTGAAATACCCATTCGCGACTCTCTGAATCTTCTCCAAGTCCCCGCCCATTTTCCCGTTTATCCACGCATGGTAATCAGCTAGGAATATCGTTGGCTTAATTCCCGCTTCCATGAAATCTCGAATCTTGAGTGCAGTCGATAAGCCCGTTCCGAGGTGGACTTTCCCGGAAATCTCAAAGCCGATGTAATGCCTAGGATGGGCCTCCGTTTCGAACATCTGCTTGAGGTCCTCCCGCGTCAATACCTCCTCAGCAGGCCTCCTCATCACCATATCGACTTTCCTTTCGACGTCCATAGTCAGTTATTTCCCGAGGATAGCTTTATAATAATGACGAGGCATATCTAAACCCTGAAAACATGAGGTGTGAGTTTGGGTTCTATTCCAAGAAAATGGAAGAAAAAAGGCCGAATGCGCTGGAAATGGCTCAAGAAGAGAAGGAAGCGCATGAAGAGAAAGGCCAAGAGAAGAGTTGGAGAGCTCTAGGCTAGGGTTCTTCCCTTGTTCTTTTTATTTTCCCAGAGTTAGCGGAGCAATCAACGGTAAACCAGCCGTGCCCTTCTCGAAGGCTCCCTCATTATCGTCTCGTCGAGTGGCCTAAACGTGTTGAAAACCAGAACATTTGGCTTGAGCCTGAAGTCCAAAACCATGCCGCTTTCCCGGGACCCGGGCTTCCACCTGTTGACTGCCCCCCCACCAGGGCTTTCGCTCTCAGTCTTCAGATAGTAAAAGAAGGCATTCTGCTTTCCCGGGCAATAATACCCTATAGCGGAATCAGGGGACCAGTCCGCTTTTCTCGCCATTTTGGCCTCCATGCTTTGTTTTATGTGTCTTTTGCGTATAATGGCGAGCCCTGGCAATTTGTTCAAAAAGGAGAAAAAACATACCGAGAAGCGATTATTCCCTAGCCTTGCATCGCCCTCACTACATACCTTCCGCGCTTCTCCACCTCAGCCAGCTGATTCATGACTTTCTCGAATTCCTTGCTCTCCTTCTCGTATCCTTTGAGAAACTGGCCATACTGCGCCTTGCTCCCAAGGGCTTTCTTCATAAGCAAAATATCCACTGCCTTGTCCTCCAAATCTTTCGAGAACGAGCCAAGGCCGAAGTCAATCACAAACAGTTCCCCGTTTGAGTCCACCATAAGATTCGCAGGCGTGTAATCCCCGTGGATGATGTCCGAGTTGTGGAGGCGGGCGAGGTAAATTCCGGCGAGCTTGAGGAGCTTGGAATCATGTTCCAAATCCCTTAAGAGCTTCCCGTCAATTCTCTCCATAACAATCCCGAATTCGCTTAATTCGCGTATGAGCGGGGTTCTCACGCCGGATTTTTTCGAAGCGGAAAGGAGCCGGGCCTCAATTTTGGTCCTCCTTTTCCGAAGTGGAACATCAATCTCCCTTATCCGGTATTTTTTCTCGATTCGGTCCTTTACCACAGCGTCCTCATTCGCGAACTTCGCTTCCCGAAGCTCTGCTTCTGCCCCTTTTCCGACCAGTGCCATAGCCCGCTTTTGGGCGCAAAATATTATAACCCAAACCCCAATACTCTCGCGTGAGAACACTTACTGAGGAGCTGCGAGCCGAGCTCAAGAAGCCGTTTGGCAAAGTGGTCGGGAACGGAGAGCTCGCACTCGAGGCAAGACGGGGCAGACCGCTCATTGCTGTCGGAGACCACTGCGCAGCCTCCCTCATCAGATTAGGGGTCAAGCCCGACATAGTCGTGTTCGATTTCAAGACCAAGCGCGAGCCGGTTTCTTCGGACATACGTGCGATTCTCGAGGTTCTCAAGTCCCCAGTACGGGCCAGCAACCCCCCTGGCACGATAACCGATGAGCTCGAGCGCGCAGTCAGGAACGCGATAAAGGCGGGGCACGGGGAGATTTTTGTAGAAGGGGAGGACGACCTTGCAGGCCTTCTAGTTCTTGCTCATGCGAGAGTGGGGTCAGTCTTCGTTTACGGGATGCCTGGCGAAGGGGCAGTAGTTGTTCATGTCACGAAAAAGGACAACGAGAAGGCGCTCAAGCTATTGGACGAGATGCAGAAAACTAACTAGTCTCCCCCACCGCCTCCTCCGCGGTAGAGTTTTGGCAAGAGGAGCATCCCCAGTATGAATGAAGCTACTCCAGCCCCCACTGCCTCCCAAATGTCATGATTTGGCCTGAAGTAGTAGAATGCATACCCCATCAAAAAAGCACCAATAACGCTGATTACGAAGTGTGCGATTCTAACTGATGCCTTGCCCATGTCACTTTTATCAGAGCTATTATTTTTAATTATATCCCTCTAAGTTCATATATGGCCGTTAGCGTTGTTCTTAAGAGCCCAAATTGTTCCGATTTGTCACTTAAGGGCGTTGAGTTCGAAATTAAGAATTTCCCGGATGGAGAGAGCTATGTCCGGATACCAATCGACCCGAAGGGCAAGAAGGTTACAGTAATACACCGCTGTTACCCGGACCAGGACTCTTCACTAATCCAGCTTCTTTTTGTGCTAAGGCAGCTTAAAGCGATGGAGGCAAAGGAGATAACCGCGGTTGTCCCATATCTCCCATACGCGAGGCAGGACAAGCGTTTTCTTCAGGGTGAAGCGATGAGCTCGGCAACTGTTTCAGAGACGCTCCGGGAAGCAGGATGCTCCAGGCTCATAACGTTCGACTGCCACTTCCTGAAGAAAGAAGGCGAGTTCACATACGGGGGTTTGAAAATCACAAACAAGAGCTTAGGCCCCCTTGTTGTCGAGCACCTAAAGAATGGCCTTGAAAATCCGCTCGTAATCTCGCCAGATGAGGGCTCCCGATACCTCACAGAGAACGAGAAGGATAAGCGAGTCATGAAGAAAGTGAGGGGGGAATACGGGAAAGGGGACAAGGTCTACCGAGACATTGCGACCCTAGAAGCGGAGTTCGAGGTTAAGGGGCGAGATGTTATAATCATAGACGACATGGTGGCTGGCGGGGGGACGATGATAAAGGCGCTGAAGCTCTGCCTTGAAAAAGGGGCGTTAAGCGTTCGCTGCGGAACTGTGCACGGCCTCTTCTTAAACGATGCAATTGCAAGGCTGTCTGCAGGGGGGGCGTCCCAAGTGGTTTGCACAAACTCGATTATGTCGTCTGCTGCCAAGGTGGACATCTCAAATGAGATAGCGCGTCTGATATAGCGTGCCTACCTCAGCCTGGTTATGTGGAAGAAGCCGTTGTCGTATGTCCTGTCCCCGTCCTCAATACTCACGTTCTTCCTGCCTGGCCTCGGGGGCCAAACAGTCTCGTCTTCGACCGCAATCGAGATATCGTATTCTCTCGCGAGCGAGAGGTCCCCTGACTGGGCGAACGTGTCCTCTGCCTCAAATTTTTTCAAGTCAGCATATTCGACGTAGAGGTCTGCGAGGACAGGTCTTTTCCCAACGTAAGTTTCGAGATGCCCGTACATCGGGCCTATCACTACTCGCTCGTTGGTTGAAGTGTGCGCACCCAGGTACTCCATCGGAGAAACGCACATGTCGTTTGCAACCCCCCAGGTGCACCAATCCGTTGTTCCCGAGTGTATGAATGGGGTGATGAGGATATTTGCACTAAGGAACAACGAAACGAGGACCAAGTTCTTTTTGTCACGAAGTTCCTTTTCAAACGCCAGCGGGAAAAGCCCGGCAAAGAGGACAGTGAGTATCACATTAACCCTATAAAACAATAAAGCGTTCACGAGAGCGAAAAAGGCGACAGCCAGCGCGGGAACCCGGAATCCCTTTTTCAAGATGGCGGCCACCCCAAGGGGAATCAATGGCAGGATGAGCAGAAATTCGAAATGCATTCCGTTCAGTCCATATGTGAAGAAATAACCCCACCTGTCAGGCACGATTTCATAAGGGAGCCCGCTTTTCAGAAATATCGGCAAGTAGAAGACGAGCGAAATGACGACGGCGAGGGCCGGCGGGACAAGAGTCTCCTTCCAATTGAACCTGAATTTCCTTGACGCATAGAGA
>JBDRJJ010000039.1:0-3870 GCA_043815135.1 Microcaldota archaeon
GCTCCGAAATCGAGGAATTCATGCGGGAAAAAGGATACTCGAAACTCGGGCAGTTGAGGATTGAGGAGTAGGTTTAATGCTTCATAAAATGGCAAGGATAACGAAGACGGAGCTCGAGGGAACGCGGGTCAAGACGTTTTGTCTGGATTTGGGGATGGATGCGGAGCCCGGTCAGTTCGTTATGGTCTGGCTTCCCGGGATTGAGGAAAAGCCGATTTGCGTCGCAGGAGTCAACCCCCTAAAACTGAGCATAGCGAAAGTGGGGCCGTTCAGCTCGAAAATGTATGAGCTGGAGATAGGGGGCCTCGTTTGGGTAAGGGGGCCTTTCGGAAGAGGATTCAAACTAAAAGGAAAAAAAGTGGTTATGGTCGGAGGGGGATATGGGGTTGCACCACTTAGGTTTCTTGAGGAGAATGCGCGAAAAAAAGGAATCAAGACTCTTTTCATAATGGGCGCGAAGAACTGCAAGGAACTCCTGAACAAGCCAGAAGCGAGGACCCTGAACGTATGCACGGATGACGGAAGCGAGGGAGTTAAGGGATTCGTCACCGAGTATTTGGAGGTCGCGCTTAAGGAAGGGTATGACTGCGTTTATGCCTGCGGGCCTGAAAAGATGCTCGTGAAAGTGATGGAAATCTGCGAGAGGGCGAAAATTGAGTGCCAGCTTTCCCTCGAGAGGTACATGAAGTGCGGCTTCGGGCTGTGCGGGCAGTGCTCGTGCGGCGGACTGATGGTCTGTAAAGACGGACCCGTGTTCACTGGGAAGGAACTGAAACGGAATGAGGAGTTTGGGAAAACGAGGCTGGACGCGAGCGGGAAGCGGGTTGAGGCTTAGCTAAGCGGGGGGGGTAGCATGGGACTGAGCAAGAAGGACTTGTCAAGAAGAAGGGCAAACATCCAGGCGAGGATTGCCGAGCTTGAGCCAAAAGCGAGAATGGACCCATTGAAGAAACACCCTGGAATTCACGAGGAACTGGCGAAACTAAAGGCACAATTAGCGGAAAAATAGCCGCACCTACTTTTCAAACTTCTTTATCATTTCTACAATTTTCATCTTGGCGAGCCACCGTTCCGCCTCTTTTTTCTGCCTTCTGTTTTTTGAGGATTTCGAGAGCAGATCGAGGCTCTCGATGTCGAGCTCTCGGATAATCTTGTTGGCGTTTCTGAACAGCCCCGCACACGCATGCGCGACAGTTTTTTCGTCCCTGGAGTTAGCCAGCCGTTTGAGCGGTTCAGTTTCCCCGAGCCTTGCGAGCCCATTTATTGCAAGCTTTTTTGTCTCATCCGAGTCAGTTGTCATGGAGATATACTCTAGCACTTCAGCACTTTCCATCCTAACGAGCTCGGACAAGGCCCGCTTCCTGGAGGCTTGGTTCTTTGAGAATTTCACGACGTAGCGAAGGACATCTGGGTCCTGGATTTTTAAGATGTCTGATGCTGTAAATGAGGAGATGCTTTCTATGAGCGGGCGCGACTGCCGAAGTTCGGATTTTCGAAACTGTTCAAATGAAACCAAATAACCACCTGCGACTTGGGGATAATCTGTGCACTATTTGTGACATGATATTAATAAGAATAGTGATGAACGCGCTATCGATCCCCGAACATGTCCGAGTAGGCGCCCCCGAGTTCATCATCGTCGTAATTGGTATGAGCGGGGCTCGATGAAGAATCGGAGGATGCGCTTGATTCTGAATTTGAACCCTGCACTTCCATCGAATCCATGAATGAGAGGGATGGTATGGATTCGGAGCTTGAGCTGCTAGATTGGGAATAACCTTGGGAGGGGGCTTGTGACTGCGAGGCGCGATTGTTCAGGAGCGAGCCTGCTGAAACAGTCCTTTTCTCGCCGCAAGAGGGGCAACTCACTTCAATGAGAAGATTGTCAACAGCTAGGTCGGTTGTGAGCTCCAGGGAGTAGTCGCGGCCGCAGCTGCAGACAAAAGTCTTGCTTATTTTCAGAGATTCTTTCATAAGGGCCACCCCGCCATGTTTTTCATTTCACGACTTCTCCGAGAGCAAAGGTCCTGTGGACTGCAGTTATCTTTATCTTCACTTTTTCCCCTACTCCCGCATCCTTGACGAAAACTACAAAACCCTCAAAGTGGGCGATGCCGTCCCCCTTGTTTCCCTGCGCATCTATCGTGACCTCATACTCCTTTCCCTTTTCGACCGGAACATCAAGATATGCCAACCGCGACACCCCCTATTTTCTCTTTTTAGATTTCTTCGCCGTCTTTTTGCGCTGGATGGCGTTTGACAACGCATTTTCCTTATTTTTCTCTCTTTTCACTTCCCCCTTCCCGGCACTAGATAGCTTCTTCTGAAGAAACCTGTGCTTCTGCTCGAGCTTTTTGTTCATACTATGATGTTTCTTGACGAGCTTTAGCGTGCTCTTGTGGCTCGAAACAGAGGCGTTCAGCTTCTCCTTGAGTTTCTTGTTCTCAGCTTCGGCGGCCTTTGGCTCTTCAAATGTGCTTGTGCCTCTTTACCCAAATCAATAATTTTTTTCTGGAGGGCCGAGATTGTGGCTTTTCCGAAAACAATTTCCTTCGTTAGGGAATCGCATTTCCGCCCTAGGTCCTCGTTCTTCTTTCTGTTTTCATCTTTTTCCTTTTCGACTTGCCGGAATTTCGATTCGATGCTTTTTTCCTGCTCAGCTAGGAACTCCTGCGTCTTTTTGCTGTTTTCTTCGGAAATCCTGAAATCCTCCTGGGTCTGCGCGTACTGCTTTGAGACATTCTCTATGTCGCCTGTTAGCTTGCGGAGTATCTCCTGATTTTCGCTGTTCTCTTTCTCAAGACGGTTGATTTCTTCTTGGAGTTTTGCTATCTGTGTCTCTTTTATCGCCTTGTAGTTCTCAATCTCCAATTTGCTTTCGGAAATTTTCGCCATCAAGGAGTCCAGTTCCTCCTTCGGGACAAATCCAAGGGCGCCTGCAATGCCTTTCAACACCATAAGGATACACCTTTAGTAAATCAAATATTACTCAAGAGATAAAGCAGTATCGCCTTCTGCATGTGGAGCCTGTTTTCGGCCTGGTCGAAGACCACTGATTGCGGACCATCTATGATATCTGCAGTCTGCTCGTAGCCTCGCATCGCGGGGAGGCAATTCATGAAAATCGCGTCTTTTTTTGCCATCGCCATGACCTTGGAATTGACTTGGTACTGTTGAAGCGCCTTCAGCCTTGCCTCTTTCTCGTTATCTGGAACATGATAGCCCATCCATGTATCGGCGTATATTATGTCTGCGCCCGCTGCGGCTTGCTTGGCTTCGTGGCTTATGAGGAGCTTCCCTCCGCTCTTGGAGCAAAACTCCTTCGTTTCCTCGACCACCTTCTTCTGGGGCTCAAATTGCTCCCCTTTCGGGCAGCAGACCGCTATCTCAAAGCCCATGACTCCTGCAGCGTACATGAGGTCGTGGGTGATGTTGTTGTTGCAGTCACCGAAGAAAGCAAGCTTAAATTTCTCAATGTTCTTGCCCTTTTCTTCAATTGTAAGCATGTCCGAGAGTATCTGGCACGGGTGGGCGAAATTCGATAGGGCGTTGATTACTGGAACCGACGAATGCTTGGCAAGCTCTTCAACATCTGAGTGCATGTATGTTCTCGCCATTATTACGTCGACGAATCGAGATGCCACTTTGGCGGTGTCGGAAACGGTTTCCTTCTTCCCAAGGGGCGAATCTTTTATGGAGTAGAATATTGCGTGCCCGCCCATCTGGGTCATACCAACCTCGAAAGAAAGCCTTGTCCTGAGGGATGGCTTTTCAAAAAGCATCAACAGGGTCTTATCTTTCAGGGTAGATGCGTATGCCTTAGGATTCTTCTTAATCAGTTTAGCATCTAGTATGAGCTTCATTATCTCG
>JBDRJJ010000040.1:0-2773 GCA_043815135.1 Microcaldota archaeon
AGCGAGGCGATAGAAGTGGCAGCTGGAGACGAGAATTCCAAATACTCCCTTGGGAGCGTCCTTAATCACGTGATGCTCCACCAGACCGTCATTGGCCAAGAGGTGAAGACTCAATTCGAAAAATTAGATGCAAAGCCGGACGTCATGATAGGGTGCGTAGGGGGAGGCTCGAACTTCGCAGGCTTCTCGTTCCCGTTCATAGGGCAAGAGCTTAAGAAGAAGTCGAAAGAGGTCGAGTTCATTGCAGTGGAGCCCAGGGTATGCCCTTCGCTCACAGGAAGCGAGACTGGGAAGTCGAAATACGACTACGATTTCGGAGATACTGCGGGCCTGACACCGCTCATAAAAATGTATACGCTGGGAAGCGGCTTCATCCCCCCGCCAATCCATGCAGGTGGGCTCAGATATCACGGGATGGCGCCTACCGTGTCTCTGCTTTACAAGCATAAAGCAATAAAAGCTGAAGCATACTCCCAGGAAGAAGCGTTCGAAGCTGCATCGATTTTCACGAAAACCGAGGGATTAATTCCGGCTCCTGAGACTTCGCACGCCATAGTTTCGGCCATAGCGCACGCGAGAGAATGCAAAAAAACAGGAGAAAAGAAGACGATAGTCTTCAACCTGAGCGGGCACGGCCTTCTGGATTTGGGAAGCTATGCGAGCGCAATGAAGCTTTAAGAAGGCAGGACCTGGCACTCCTCCCTAGTCTCATTCACTACCCTGCAGGCCTGCTTCTTCGGCGCAGCTACCCTAAAATCTGCCGTATACTCCTGCGAACACCGAAACTGCACTTTCTCCTCAAAAAGAGCGCTTGCCTTCGGCGCAATCTCCCTCTCCACAGTCTTTGTGACCTTCCCCTCAATGGGCGTCTCAAATATGAACGTTACTATGAACAATCCCTCCTGCTTCTCCAAATTTTTCACAGTTATGGATCCACCCCCAATGCAATGGTCTCCTAGCATGTATGGGTTCAACTTTTCCAAGCCCGAATAGCTATAGTTATAGCTGACTTGGCTGCATTGGGTTGTTTCGTAGGTGACCTCGTGGCAGTTGCTGACTTTCCCCTGAATCACCCGCTCCTGTTCCCCGTTGATGGCGCCCGGGGCCTGCTGGCATCCAAAAAGGAGAAAACACAAACATATCGCAACAAACGCTCTCATGTTTTACTTATCCTTCTGGAGGTTTAAAAAGGCCTCCTTGATTTCATCTATGTCAGCTTTAGTTTTGATTGAGTTCTCCCTGAAGTGGGTCCTATAAGCGTCAAAGCCCATTTTGGCGAGATGTCCCACAACCTTGTCAACTTTCTCAGCGGATATTCCCATAACCTCAGAAACCTTGTGCAGGTCATAGTATCCGGCGGGCATTCCGACTTCGGAAAGCATTTTTTCCAGTGTCGAGTCAAGCCGTTCTTTGTTTCCGTAATCCCTCCCACCATTCTCCTTTCGCATCTTCTCGAGAATTCTTTTTTCATGCAACTCGCCGAGCCACAGTGGGCCAGCGTGCTGGAGTTCGCCCCCGCATCTGCATTTGGGCTTGAGCACAAGGCTTGAGCTTTCCCTCCACAGGCATTTTGGACAATATGAGATGAAACCAGTGTTCTTTATTGAAGAAACCGCTTTTTCCGCCCCTCTTTCGAGCCTTACGAAAACTTTCATGAAATGCTGCCTTGAAAGGCTCGCTACCGGGGCAACCCCAAGGTTATACTCGCTTGCAGTCCTTGCAATCTTTCCAAGCAAAATCCTGACTCCATTTTCATGACAGCACTCGTTGTCCATGGGTCTTGCTTGGTAGTTCTTCAGGCACGCCTTGTAATGTGCCCCGCAGAGAACAGCTACGTCAGTGGCTGTCACTGATAAGTGCCCTCCCCCTATCATCGCGCCAGAGCGGATGGCCGGCACTAAATACGGCACCGGGCTTCCGAACGGGTCGATTTCAATGAAATCAAATGAGTTGCCCCAGAGGAATTCCGTTATCTCCGAGTTTTGGACCTTAAATTCATCAACGTTGTTCTTCTTCGCATTGTGCTCGGTGTTCTTGCAAGCCCGGTCCCCTATATCGACAAACGTTACCTCTCCAGCGTTTTCGTTTTCTATTGCATATCTGATCCCACGGATTCCAGTGGCGCACATCCCGTCTAAAATTGAGAAGTCTTTCCCTCCAACGGCCCCAAAGGCCAGACTTGAAAAATCCCTGCAGAACTCCATCTCGGGGTTGTAAAAAACTCCTTTGTCAATCCGGATTTCCGCTTTCCCTTCCTTTGCCTGCATCAGTTCACCACTTAATGAGCGAATCCAACAGCCCGTGCGCATAGTTGATGCATCCAAAGGACGTTACATGGTCCTTTTTCTTCAAGTAATACTCCGCATCCACCCTATAGCGCTTCGCAAGGTCCATTATCCTCTCTTCCTTCTGGTTTTTTGCCTTAGCTTTGGCAATATTCTCGTCGAACATCCTAATATCGTCGTTTATCCGTTTTTCCTCATCCATACGCTCCCCAAGAATATTATTAATTCCTCGGGTTATTATTCTTGCGGGATACGCATGCTTAAAAACGTCATTGTGGCAGGGACCTTTGACGTTCTTCATGCAGGGCACAAATCCCTTTTCAAGCGGGCCCTTGCCGAAGGAAAATGCCTTATGGTCGGGATAACCTCTGATGCATTCGCCAGGCAACGGAAGAAAAGGGAAGTGCAGCCATTTAATAAGAGGAAAAGAGCAATAGAGCAATTTCTCGGGGACCAAGCTGGGAGGGCAGCGTTTTACGTGCTCGAAG
>JBDRJJ010000041.1:0-2617 GCA_043815135.1 Microcaldota archaeon
GTGGTTCACCGCCTCCTGGAAGTCCGGCTTGAGCTCAATCGCCTTGTCGTAATCCGCTATCGCTTTCGTGTAATCCTGCATGTAGTCGAAGGCAAGTCCCCTGATGTGATATGCCTCGGCGAACTCGGGGTTCAGTTCGACTACCTTGTTGAAGTCTTCGACTGCCCGCTCGTAGTCCTGCTGACACGCATACGCAAGCCCCCTGTTGTAGAATGCCTTCAAGTAGTTGGGGTTGAGGCTTATTGCCTTATCATAATCAAGGATCGCATTCTCGAATTCCTGCTTCCTGTAATATGCGTCCCCGCGGTTGTTGTAAATGACCGGGTTTCTCGGGTCCAGCTCCGCCGACTTATTGTAGTCGCTTATAGCCTTCTCATAGTTCTTTTTGTTGTAATATGCGAGCCCCCTGTTGAAATATGCTTCCGAGAAGTTGGGGTTGAGGACAATCGCCATGTTATAGTTCTCAATAGACCGATCGAAATCGTTTTTTTCGTAGTAATCGTTTCCACGATGATAATACGTCCGCGAGTCAGTCAGGCTCTCCTCGTCCTCCTCGTCAAAGCCCACTCCGCCGTAGTCTTCTTCGCCGTCTGGCATGTTCCTCGATAGGTAATCGGGAATGAAGTTTAAAAAAGGTGGTGTCGCGGAAGCTTTCCCTCGAAGTCTGAAGGAACATATTTAATGCTTATGGGCTCTAACATATGCGCCGTATTCTACTACTACGAAGGAGGAGATTGGTATGAAGCTCGTGATATCAGACCCGAAAACAGGGGATTCGTTCCAGATAGAGATACCCAAGGAGTCCGAGAGCAGGCTCATAGGGACGAAAATAGGCCAAGCCATCGACGTTGGCTTTGCCGGTGCAACTGGGTACAAAGCCATAGTAACTGGCGGGAGCGACAAGGATGGCTTCCCGATGAGAAAGGACATTCCGGGCCCCAGGAGGGGGAGGTTCTTGGTTTCATCCGGCTCTGGTTTCAACCCCACTGAAAAGGGACAGAGGATGAGGAAGACTATCCGGGGCAACACGATAAGTGATGAGACGATGCAGATTAACGCAAAGGTTACTGAGTATGGTGAAAAACCGCTCAAGGAAATATTCCCGAAGGCGGAGAAAAAGGAAAAGAAGGAGTAGACTAATTGAGGAAACGGTGTTCTTTTGGTACAAGCAGAAGTAAATATTGGAATGTTGGGTCACGTAGACCACGGCAAGACTAGCATTACCCAGAAGCTTACTGGGATCTGGACCGACACCCATAGCGAAGAAGTCAAGCGAGGCATCACGATAAAGCTCGGGTATGCTGACGTCCTTTTCAGGAAATGCGCCCGCTGCCCGGAGCCCCAATGCTACACGATACAGGACAAGTGCCCGAACTGCGGGGGGCCTGCAGAGGTCCTGAGGAAAATATCGATTCTCGACGCGCCAGGGCACGAGACCCTGATGACCACTGCCATCTCCGCTTCGAACGTCGTTGACGGCGCGATACTCGTGATAGCTGCAAACGAGAAATGCCCGCAACCGCAGACAGCCGAGCACCTGGGGATTCTCGAGATAATGGGAATCAAAAATCTCGTGATAGTGCAGAACAAGGTTGACCTAGTTAAGAAAGAAAAAGCACTCCAGAACTATAAAGAGATATGCGACTTCCTTTCGACAACCAAAATACAGGAGCCGCCGATTGTCCCAGTTGTTGCGAACCAGGGAGTCAACATCGACGCCCTCATCGGTCAAATCCAGAAAACGATTCCGACCCCTGAGCGCAACCTGTCCGCTCCCCCGAGACTCTACGTAGCCCGCTCATTCGACGTGAACAAGCCGGGAACAAGCATCAAGGGGCTGATTGGCGGAGTCGTGGGGGGTTCGCTGATTCAAGGCAAGATCAAGGTCGGGGACGAGCTCGAAATGAGGCCGGGGATAAGAGTTGTCGATAAGGGCAAGGAATCTTTCAAATCAATCCCCTTCAAGGTCGAGTCACTCGGTACGGGCAAAGAGAAACTCGAAGAAGCAATTCCCGGTGGGCTCATCGCCATAGGTACGAAACTCGATCCTGCGCTCACAAAATCAGATGGATTGGTTGGAAATCTTATCGGGACGCCAGAAACGCTTCCGGAAATAACAACTTCAATCGAGCTTGAGTTCTTCAAGATGGAGCGCGCGGATGTCGACCCTTCCCCAATAAAGCCGGACGAGCCGCTCGTCCTAAGCGTCGGTACATCCACTAACGTAGCGTTCATTGAGAAAATGAAAAAGAACAAGCTCTCGTTGAGGCTCAAGAGGCCGATTTGCGCAGAACCGGGCTCGAAGTTCGCGGTCTGCAGGCGAGTTGGCCAGAGATGGAGACTGGCAGGGCACGGAGTCCTGATTTAGCTTTTAAGACACAGCCCGCGAGCCAGTTTATTTGTTTTATTTAAAGATGCCGTTATTCGTGAATATGCATCTTGCTTCTTTTTTGCTTACCTGTGAGCTTGCTGAGCTCAGCCATCAGAGCTTTCATTACATCGTGGATGACATAGTCGGAGGCGCTCGCGTTAATCAACCCGTCCTCCATCATGAGCCTCGCCTTCACAGTGCAAAGCTTCTTGTCAAACTTGAAATGAAGCGTCAGATACATCACTT
>JBDRJJ010000042.1:0-6123 GCA_043815135.1 Microcaldota archaeon
CCCTTCCAGGTTTTTCCGTCCCCAAGAATCCTCTTCTTGTCATAGAAGAGCCTGCCGAAGTCAACAGGAGTTCCTCCGCCTAGAATCACTGGAGACGCATTTGCAACGTATGCGGGAAGCACCAGTATTATTACTTCAAGCCAGTTCTCGAGCATGCTAGCACCGATTATTCGAGCAATTAATCCACCATAATCTTTATAACTTTTCGAACATGAAACTCGCTCATGGAAACAAAATGGCTTATTGTGGGCGCTGTTGCGCTTATCGTCTTGGTTGTTACTGGGGTCGTGCTGCTGCTCTGGGGGTCTTCGAGCATAAGCATGCCGTACATATCTGGATGCGTTGCAGTTGTCAAGATAAACGGAGTGCTCGCAACAGAAAGCTCCAGCGGGGGGCTTTTCGGGGGAGGGCAGACTGGCTCGGACGAGATAGCGGAACTCGTGGAGGAAGCCGAATCCCGCCCCGACGTGAAGGCAATTGTATTCGAGGTTAATTCGCCAGGCGGCTCAGTAGTCGCGAGCAGGGAGATTTATGAAGCCATAAAGGACGTCAAGAAGCCCAAGGTGGCATATTTCCGCGAGGTCGCAGCCTCAGGCGGATATTACGTTTCAATGGGAACAGACTATATTGTTGCGAATCCAGATACGATAACCGGAAGCATCGGGGTAATCTCAACGCACCAGGAACTTGTTGGGCTTTTCGAGAAGCTCGGGATAAATGAAACCGCAATAACCACTGGGCCCCACAAGGACATGGGGAGCCCGGCTAGGCCGATGACGGACGAGGAGAGAAAGATAATCGAGGACATAATCGGGGAGATGTACGATGAGTTCAAGGGAGTTGTCCTCGAGAGCAGAGCTGGAAAGCTCGATATGAGCCAATTCGGCAAGATGACTGACGGAAGAGTTGTGACTGGAAGGCAAGCACTCAAGGCCGGGCTTGTTGACGAGCTTGGCAACAAGCAGGACGCAATCAAGAAGGCTGGGGAGCTCGGGAACATCGGAGAATTCCCAGAGATATGCGAGATTGAGAAACCGAAAACGTTCTTTGAGGAGATGTTCGGAGCAATGGGAAGCGGCATTGGGCGAGCAATGGCGGGTGCGACTAATCCGTCCGGGTGGAAGTTCGGATACAGGTAAATGGCTATTTTTCATTTATTTTCTTTCACGAGGACAAGAAAAGCGGCTATCGAAACCAGTGCAACTGCTCCCCCGAAGAAGAACGTTCCCCTCATCCCGAATAACGGAATTTCCCACAGCAATCCTGCAATCACGCTCGCTGGGAGGGCGGCAAGGCCCATTGTTCCCTGGTAGACCCCGAGTGCGGTGCCCCTCAACTCCCTTGGCGCAAGGTCCGATACATAAGCCCGCTGAACGGTCTCGACGATAGCCATGTACGAACCGTAAACGGCGAACAGAAGCCAGATTGCCAAGTCCCCTTTTGCGAGGCCGAACCCAAAACTCGTAGCTGCAAAAAGCAGATAGCCAAGAAGTATCACCCAACGCCTTCCAAATTTATCCGAGATTACTCCTGCGGGGACTGCAGCAAGAGAATACACCAGATTGTAGAACATGTATGCGAGCGGAATCAGCACAATGCCCATCCCGGCGTCCTGGGCGCGGAGGATGAAAAATGCGTAGCTGTATGTGCCAAGTGAAAAGAAGAGCGAGACTGCGAGGTTTGCCTTGAGCGTTGGGCTGAATCCCGAAAGATCGAATTTCCATCCCTTCAGTCTTGTTCCCGTTTCCTTTTCTTTCACGAAGAAAAGCACGAGGACTGCGAGGAAAGCTGGGATTACTGCGATTGCGAAAAGGAGCCGGTAAGCGTCTCCTTCTGGATGCGTTGCAAGAAGAACCGGAAGCAGCATAAATGCGATGAGCGGGCCGAGCGTTGCCCCAAACGAGTCCATCATCTTCCTGAAGCCGAACGCCTGTCCCCTTGTTCTCTCATCCGTATAATCAGCAATCATCGCGTCCCGTGCACTTCCTCTCAAACCTTTCCCAACTCTGTCCAGGAATCTCGCAAGCAGTATGTGCGGCCAGATTATCGACAGGGCAAACATTGGTTTTACGATTGCAGACAACCCGTATCCTGCGAGAACAAACGGCTTTCGTTTTCCAATCTTGTCGGAGTAAATTCCTGACGCCATTTTCAGCAGGTCCGCAGTGGCTCCCGCCACCCCTTCAATAACTCCGAGCAGCGCAACTGGGGCGCCGAGGACGCTAGTGAGAAATATCGGAATCAACGGGAATATCATCTCGCTCGAGACATCCGTCAGGAGACTAACGAGCCCGAGCAGCTGAACGTTCCTATCTAGATTGAGGGGCCATCTAGCCATGAAAAGCCTTGACCAAGCAATCTTTAATATAGTATAGAAAACCATAGGCATGTGGTGTTCGATTGAAGGGATTCGTCTTCACTCTTGACTCCTTTGTTGCGCTTACCCTTGCGGTTTTTGCGATATCGGCAATGCTTTATGTTTCGTCTTCAAATGCAGGGCAGGAGCAGCCTTACGAACGCCTCCGTATAATTGCCGGCGATTCAATGGAGTTGCTATCAGAAGTTGGGGCTGAGCGGGGAAAAAGCCTTGAAAACGAGATTGCCCTGCTTGCAGTCACTGGACGGGAAGCCGAGGCAGGGGCGTTGGTTGAGAACAGCATTGAGCCGATAATTCCGAAGCAATTTGGTTTCTCGATTGAATTTGAAAGAGATGGCGAGTGGTTGCCCATCTATTCCCGGAACAGGGAAAAAGTTTCGATGGAAGCAAGTTCGACTAAGATAATTTACGTTTCTGAGGAACAACTCCAGCCGCAGCAATGCGCAGGAAAATATGCCGAAACCAGGGGCTTTGGGCCGCTGGCAATCAGGATGAGGGTATGGGCGTGAGAGAAAAGAAGGGTTTTTTCTTCGGAATTGCGATCGCGCTTCTCGCAATAGCGATGCTCATTTCGCTCGCCCTCTGGACCTCCGCCCAGGGAATGAAAGAGTCAAGAAACGCTGAGAGATTCAAGGCGATTTCCCTGAAGGAAATCAGCGAGAGCGTTTCTGAGGATAGGCTTTCGGCCATAATAAAAGAAACTGGGAGAAAAGCATTTTACTACGTTGATTGGGAGACTAGGATTTCGGGAAAATTCTCCCCCGGCCTGGAGCAGCAACTGCTAGAAATGCTCGCTCACGGGAGATGCAGGCCTGTTGACACGGACCGTGACGGAACGAGCGATATGGGGGGGCAGGAGTTCCTTTCTCTTGCACGTGAGTGCATTAGCAAAGAGGGCACTGGAGACTGCAGGGAATTCGACGTGAATTCTGACGGTGTGGTTGACCAAGCTGATTCCGAATGTTTTGAAAGGGAAGGGGAAAGTGGAGACTCGCTCAAGGCCTATGCTGAAAAGATAAAAAAAATTGCAGGTGAGCAGGGATTTTCATTTTCGCTTTCGCCCACAAGCCTGAAGGCAGAGCAAAACAATCCCTGGAACGTAAACTTGCACACGACGTTTGATGTAAAAGTTGCTGATTTTGGAGAGAGAACGGGTATCTCACTGGAAAAAAATGTCGAAAATGAAATTTCAATCCTGGGGCTTCCGGACCCGCTGTCGAAAACAAATCGGCCCATCGTGCGGGCCAACGAGAATCCCCGAATAAAAAATCTCACCAAGGCAATAGATGACAACGCACGCGGTGAAGGGTGGGCATACGGAAAGCTCGCATCACTGAACGAAGTGGGAACAGTCGACAAAAAACACATCCTGAGGGTGAGCGAAGTAACAGAATACGTTGCCAATATTGCAGACAGGTACGCCGGGGTTATTGCGGAGAAGCCCCCTACCGTAAAGGTCGACAAAGCCCAGGAGATAGTCTCGACAGGAACATGCACCGTCATATGCGAATACGAAATTTACGAGGAGATTTCCAATTGCCTCAATTGCATGAGGTGGACATCTGCACAATGCGGGACCGGCTCGCAGGTGCTGGGGAGCATGTCATGCCCATCCCTCTCGCCTCCGAAAACACTCGAGCTCACTGGGAAGAACATCGTTTCGGTCCCATATCTTATGGGTGTTTTGTTCGAGAGTTCCAGTTCGATACTTTTCGACTCAGGCAGGAACGAAACGCTCAAACCATTGGAGCAAAACAAAAACGCTGCCCAGGCGTCAGTATTCGAAATAGGTGGAATCAGGAACATTGTCCTCTGCGGAACTTACACTGAGAATAACGAGGCACCGGACTTCCTCCAGAGGCTGAAAGGGGAGATTTACTCGAAAAGTGAGAATGGAATCGAGTCGTATCTCTCTCCAGAGCCTGGAAAAAAACTTGCCTCTCCGGCGTCTATGGTTGACCATATGTACTACCGGGAGGATAAAACTCCTGGATATGCAATCAGGGGAATGCCTGGCTGCACAACGCAGGACGAGTGCAGAAAAAATTGGCCGACAGTATTCGCTCTTGATTATGGCCATATCGAGAAATATGATTTAGGGGGGATTGTTTGCGGAAACACCACTGCACCTTGCTGAACAAGGGCCAGGGGGCAATCGAGATGGTCGTCCTAGTCGGGTTTTTCATAATGTTAAGCATACCCATCCTTTCGTTGTTCTACCTAAATGCAAGCCAGAGCGCGCAGGACACGTCAATAGTTCAGGCAAAGCAAAGCGCCAGGGAGATAACCCTGAAAGCGGATTCAGTCTATTCGCAGGGGATTGGCGCAAACGATTACATATACGTCGTTTTCCCGCAGGGTTTGCAGAAAATATCAGCAAGGGACAGGGAGATAACATTCACTGTCCTCGCTTCTAGTGGGAATAGCGACATAGTTTCGATGGGAACGGCAAAGCTTGGGATTGAAGGCGTTATCGGTACTGAAGCCGGGCCACATAAGCTGAAGATGCGCTCTCTGGGCGATTATGTTGAAATTTCAGAGGGATGAATTGAAAAAAGCACAGGCTGCAATGGAATTTGCAACGATATTCGGATTCTTTGCTCTAGTATTCCTAATGATTTCAGTCACTCTTCTTGAACGGCAGGCAACGGGAATTGAAGTGAAGAGGGGGGAGCTCGTGAAGGGCATTTGCCTGACGCTCCAGGATGAAGTGACGAATGCTGTTTTGATGGGCGATGGATACTGGAAACATTTTATGCTTAATGTTTTTTCTGGGGAAGAATATCGAATTATAATCAGAGAAAAGAACATCGAAGTTGTTATTGGGGAACCCGGAAGGGAAACGTTCTTCGTGTGCACGAATCCGGCTGGGATGATGGGTGAGATTAATGCTGGAAATGAATTGAGCCTGGACGTAAGTAAGGAAGTGCGCATCAAAAACATCGGAGGAGTTGTTTACATTGAGCAGTAAAGGACAGTTTTTTTCGTATGATGCGATAATCTCCAGTTCGATATTCCTGATAACGCTAGCTCTTTTATTGTCTTATTGGCAGGCAACTGAGAGGGCGATGGAAACTGATTTTGGAGGAGAATCGCTAAGGCTCTCGGGAACCTTGCTTTCGCCCGGCTATCCGGAGGGCTGGGAGGAGACTGGAAACCCCGAAATGGTTGGGATAAGCGAAAAGAACTCCCCGGGAAAAATCTCTCTCCCGAAACTCGCAAAGCTGAGGGAATTGAGCGATGCGAGATACGAAGATGTGAAATCACTGTTGCTTGTCGAAACCGATTATTGGATTGAGCTTTCCGGCGCCGAATTGGACTGTGGGGGTCCATGTTTTTTCGGAAAAAGGCCTCCTGAAAATGCATACGTATACCCAACAACCCGGCTCGTTGCCCTCAATGGAAAACCTGCTTCTCTTCGAGTTGTGCTATGGAAAGCTGATTGAACCGATAGGTATTTAAATCAGAACAGCCACAAAATAGGAACTATGAGCAATGCAGTAGAACACACCAAAGTTGTCAGTTCCTTCAGCATGGCTCAGCTTCTTTGCCTCATTATTATTGGTTAGTCAGCGCAGCAGGTTGTCTGTTTTTTAGGCTTGTGGGCGCGGCGGATGTTAAAACTATTAGTCTAGGCGATATGCGAGGCAAAGTGGTTCGGAAGGCGAAGCAAAAAGAAATGAAGTGGTTTGGATGAATGACGAAAAAATGAGCAATGTCGGGTTCCAAAAACCCGTAGCTCACGC
>JBDRJJ010000043.1:0-5675 GCA_043815135.1 Microcaldota archaeon
AATGCCCTGGCACCTGTTCGAAGCGAACGACCATCTTCTTGGCAAGATGAAGGGGGAAAAAGGCACAGTCGAGGACACCAAGGTCAAGGGGAAGCTCATCATGGAAGAGGGCGCGAGAGTTTTCGACTCCTATGTTGAAGGGACTGTTTACATTGGCAGGAATACCGAGGTGGGCCCCCACGCGTATCTAAGGGGGACGACGAGCATAGGGGACGATTGCAGCATAAGCGACAGCACAACTGTGAAGAACAGCATTATTTTCAACCATGTAAACGCGAAGCACCTTACGTACATTGGGGACAGCATCATCGGGGAACGGGTGAATTTCGGGGCAGGGAGCCAGATTGCCAATTTCAGGTTCGACGAGGGTGAAATCGGGGTCGAGATAGAGGCGGGAAAAGTTGGGACTACAAGGAGGAAGCTCGGGGCGATTATCGGGGATGAGACGAAGTTCGGGGTCCTTTCCTGCGTGATGCCCGGAACGCTCGTAGGAGACGGGTCCTGGATCGGCTCGGGAGTGGTTGTAACAAAGAACATACCGAGGAGAACCAAGGTCCTCGTGAAGCAGAATCTTTTGATGAGCCCCATGGAAAAGTCGTGATTGGATGAAGCTATTGATTGTCGGCATCGACCCTGGAACAACGCTCGGCTATGCGTTCCTCGACCTTAAGGGGAAGCTCGTGCACCTGGGGAGCGCGAGGGGGGCGGACAAGCACAGGCTCATAGAAAACATGGGGAAATTCGGCAAGCCCGTCCTTTTTGCAACAGATGTCACGCCTGCCCCGGAATTCGTGACCAAGGTCGCGGCAAATTTCAATGCGAGGATTTTTGAGCCCCCCAGGGACTTGACTGAAAGGGAGAAGGAGGGCCTCTCGAAAGGGTTCGCAGTGGAGAACCTCCATGAGAGGGACGCCGTCTCTTGCGCCATCAAGGCCTACCATAATTACGAGAACAAGTTCAGGCAGATTGACGCGACTCTGAAGGGAGGGGAGATGGAGGGCAACGCGGAGCAGGTGAAGGGCCTCGTCCTCGAGGGACTCTCAGTCCAGAATGCGATGCTCGACATCCAGGCGAGGAAAGAGACTACAGTTGTTGCTGGCCCGAAGCACGTGGCAAGAGCCCCGGAAGCCCCTGAGCCTGATGTTGTAAAGAAAAACGAGAAGATTCGCGAGCTCCTCCGTTCGAACTCCGAGCTGAAGAATGCGATTGAGCGGCTCGAGAGCGACAAGATGGCGCTCCAGGCAAAACTCCTTGACCTTGAGAGGGGCATCTATGAGCGGGTCGTGAGGGATAGGGAGATAAGGAGGAGGGACGCAAAACTGCGATTCCTTGCATCAAAACGAGAAAAAAAGAAAAAAAGACAATCGGATTTAAAAACTTTGGCGGACAAAAAAGCTGATGAAAGAGAAGAGAAGAAGGGAGGGAAAAAGGAAGTCGACATTGACTCGATAATCATGCGTTACCGTCAAAAATCTAACGAACGATGAATTCTAGTGGAGGTGCGTAAAAATGACTGAAGGAATGCCAGCGAGTTCGCACACCGACCCCCCGAGGAGAGAGTCGGGTTCGAGGGATGAGAACACAATCTATATCGGAAAAAAGGGGATAATGAGTTATGTCCTCGCAGTTGTCACGCAGTTCAACGGGGGGGCGCCCGAGGTGTCGGTTAAGGCGAGGGGAAAGGTCATATCCCGCGCAGTCGACGTTGCAGAAATTGTTAGGAATCGCTTCATGCCAGAGGTGAAGGTAAAGGGGATAGCAATCTCCACTGAAGAGCTCACCTCAGAGGACGGCAGCAGGACGAAAGTCTCGGCAATTGACATAACGCTTGTCCATTAGCCTTCCGTTTCTTTGTTGATGGTGATTCCTTGAAAATACCTATCTGTGAGCTTTGCGCGGCTAGTAAGGTCTTATGCTCAGGTTGCGAGCACAAGCTCAAGGAGGGCAGGATAACTGAGGCCGATGTTGCGACAAGCAGCATCCTCATTGAGCTGAAGGACAGGTTCAAGCTGGACTCGGCCGGTTTCACGAGAGCTGTTGACTTGGGCCGAGTGATACTCATTTTCACCGAGGGGGAGGTCGGGGTGCTGATTGGAAGGGACGGGAAAGTGGTCTCGGAACTGTCCCACCGGCTCGGGAAGAAAGTGAGGATTGCGGAGCACGGGAAGGACGTGAAGAAGACTATTTCTGATGTTGTGATGCCTGCGAGGCTGCTTGGGATAAACACGGTCTATTCCGGAAGCGGGCAGGCGTTCAAGGTGAGGCTGCTTAGGAGCGAGATGAGGGAGCTTCCGGTGGATATAGACACTCTCGAGAAGGCGCTCCAGTCGATTCTCGGCTCGAAAGTCATCATCCAATTTGAGTGAGAGCCGCTTATTCTTCGAGTGATTTAAATAGGTTTCCACCTTAAATTAGGTTCATGATGCGCACTCACTATGCTGCGAGAGTAACCCCGGAGATGGACGGAAAAGAGGTTACACTTGCGGGCTGGGCACACGAGATAAGGGACATCGGGAAAATCAAGTTCCTCGTTCTCCGCGACAGGACCGGAATCATCCAGGTTACTGCGAAGAGGGGCATTGTCCCGGATGAGATTGTCGATTCTATTGCTTTTGTGAAGGAGACTGTTGTCCAGGTGAAGGGGAAGGTAGTTGTTGGGAAGGGGGCGAAGGCCGGAGTTGAGATAATTCCAACTGAGAAGGTGGTCGTCCTAGGCCCCGTTTCTACTACGATTCCATTCGAGGTCACCGGGAAAGTCCCAGCAGAGCTTGATGTGAGGCTTGATAACAGGTATGTCGATTTGCGGAGAATTGAAACTACTGCTATTTTCAACATAAGAAGCGTGATTGAGGGCGCTTTTCGGGAGAAGCTCCTCGGGCTTGATTTCCAGGAGATTACGCCCCCCTGCGTTGTCGCTGCTGCAACCGAGGGAGGCACGAACCTCTTCAAGGTGGAGTATTTCGAGAAGGAGGCGTTCCTCGCACAGTCCCCCCAGCTCTACAAGCAGATGGCGATTGTCGGGGGCATGGATAAAGTCTTCATGACGACACCCGTATTCAGGGCGGAGAAGCACAACACTGTCGCCCACCTGAATGAAGTGCTCCAGATGGATATTGAGATGGGCTTCTGCGACCACAATGACGCGATGGATATCCTCGGGGATGTTGCAATCCACATAATAAAGCGGGTGAAGGAGAGCTGCGCGAAGGAGCTTGCGATTCTCGGCCGCGAGGGCCTGAAGGTTCCGGAGAAGGTGAACCGCTATACTTACACTGAAATGCTTGAGAAGCTTGCGAAGCTCGGCTCGACCACGAAATGGGGCGAGGACTTCACGAAAGAGGACGAGAAGAAGATGCCCGAGGCTCTCGGGGAGGAACTCTTCATCGTCAGCGAGTGGCCCACGGACACGAGGGCATTCTACTCGATGCCGACTAAGGAGGACCCGAAGATATGCCATGCCTATGACCTCGTTTATATGGGGATGGAAGTTGCATCCGGGGCGCAGCGTGTCCACATCCCGGAGCTCCTAGTTGAACAGCTTAAGGGGAGGGGCATGAACCCGGAGAATTTCGAGTTTTATGTGAGGGCATTCAGGATGGGCGCACCCCCTCACGCGGGCTGGAGCATTGGGTTGGATAGGATGGCAATGGCGATTACGGGAGTGGGAAACATCCGCGAATGCACGCTGTTCCCGAGGGATAGGGTCAGGTTGACGCCATAGGTGTTTTGAGTGCTTGTGCTTGGAGCGATTCAGGACCTGAAAAAAATCAACGAACTCTTGGACCTGTGGTCTGAAGCAGGGGCAGATGGAGTCATTTTCACTGTTCCGATTGACTTGCTCGACCCGGTTTTTTTCGACGATGCGAAGACCGCGAGAGACAGGGGGCTTCGGGTGGCACTCCACCCTTTCGAGATAGGAAGGGCAATCTATACTCCGACGGACACGGACACGCACGCGTTCATGCTCGAGAAGCTCGCCCTCGCGATGGACAACATCAAGAGCTTAGGGCTTGAGCAGTTCCTCATTATCCACCCCCCCAGGCTTGCTGCCCCTGACACCACATTATGCGGAAAGAAGGAAGTTGATGAGAGAACCGCGCTTGAGAACTCCACACCTTTTTATGACAAGCTCTCGAGAATCGCGTCCCAATCCTCAATTATGATTGCTATTGAGAACATGCACGACCCTTACGCAAATCCCGGGCACTCGCTTTATGGATACAACGTGGAGCAGCTGGACTCCATTTGCAGCAAGCGCGGGTTTGGGATATGCGTTGACACCGGGCACGCGAAGCTCTCGATGACTTCTGTTTCCGAGTATTTGAACTCAACGCTCAACATAGTGACAGTCCATCTGCAGGGGAATGACGGAAGCTACGACCAGCACATGCTCCCGAACATGAAGAATGTTGGGGATGTGGAGGGAGTGATGAGACTTCTTTCCTTGAATGTCCCAATCATCATCGAAACGAGCTCGCCGTATCTATTGAAACGGGCGGATGAGTCCTGGGAGGGAGTGGTGTCCGAGGTTTCCGAAACAATCCAGGCAGTCAGGAAGAGAACGCTGCCGCCTGGCTGATTGCAACTCCTTTTATTACTTTTCCCCCATAAAAAATGAGTCAAGCCCCGGTAGCTCAGCCTGGTAGAGCGACTGTCTCGTAATAAGGGGTTTCACCCCTTATCAACCCCCAATCTGGGGTGCCGGGAAAACAGTAGGCCGAGGATTCAAATTCCTCCCGGGGCTCCTTATTTTTTCTTTTCCTCAACAAATTTCAGCGCAGCTGAGTTGATGCAATAGCGCAAACCAGTGGGCTTCGGGCCATCCTCGAAAACGTGCCCCAAGTGCCCCCCGCATTTGCTGCAGACTATTTCAACTCGTTTCATGAACAGGCTCTTGTCCTCCTTTTCCTCCACGCTCTCTTTTGAAGCGGGCTCCCAGAAGCTCGGCCAGCCCGAGCCTGAGTCGAACTTTTTTTGCGAGGAGAACAGCTCGTTCCCGCACGCTGCGCACAGGTACTTCCCGCTCTCCTTGTTGTGGTGATACTTGCCAGTGAAGGGAAGCTCTGTGCTCTTCTTCCGTAGAATTTTGAATTGCTCGGGGGTGAGCTCCTTTGCCCACTCCTCATCCGTCTTTTTGGTTTTCACAGTGGAATGTTGGAATCTAAATCTATAAATAGAGGCTAGGCGTAATTCTAGCGGTGGCCAGTTGAACGACATGAGGAAGCTAAGGGGCATCGGCCCCAAGGCTCTCCAGAAACTAGCTGAGATGGGAATTTCTACTCTTGATGAGCTGGCGGACCGCTCGCCCGAGGTGGATTACCAGGGTTGGGCGCTTTTCGGGAAAAAGGACGAGTGGAAGAGGCTTGTGATACAGGCGCGCTCGCTCCTCGTTCCAGAGTATATACGGCCGGAGTCCGTTTCCTTGGGCTCGGACAGGGTGTTCATCGAGTCGGACAGGCCACTTGCCCCAAGGATTTTTGTCACGAATTTGCTCGAGCTCCCCGAGTCCGCTGTGATGGTCTCCCTTCTTGAGAAGTATGTCATAACCCCAAAGAAAACCGGGAGCCCCCAAAGCGATGCTTACTACACGAACCTTTTCCTGACCTCGATTTCGAGAGTGCCCGAGAGGCTGAAGCTCATCAGGGGGACGCCCAAAGCCCTGTCGCTCGATTCCG
>JBDRJJ010000044.1:0-5446 GCA_043815135.1 Microcaldota archaeon
GGCAAAGAGGTGCCTCAGCAGGATTGTTTTAGGCGAGACTCCTTTCGAAGTGCCCGAGCAAGCAGCGAGAATCGCGGGCGAAATGCTGAAGGAGTAGGAAGCGAGACAACTTTTTTATACTCATCTTGGCCATAGTCAAGCATGGCAGGACACGGAAATGTAGTCATAGCCCAATCGGGGGGACCGACCGCAGTAATCAACCGAACGCTAGCTGGCGCGATAAACGAGCTTAAGGCCCTTCGGATGGGCGGGCGGATACTCGGCGCGAAACACGGGATAGAGGGAATCATGGAAAAGGATTTTCTTCCTTTTGATTCTGTTTCAGGCCCGCTCATGAGGAAAGTTGCCGAGATGCCCGGTGCTGCACTCGGTTCAACGAGAAGAAAACCGAGTGAAGAGGACTGTGAAAAAATCCTGCGCGTGTTCTGGGAACTCGATGTCCGATATTTCTTTTATATTGGGGGGGATGACACTGCCCGGGCGCTTAGCGTCATCTCCAAGAGTGCCGAAGAGGCCAAGCAGCCCCTTGTCTGCACGCACGTACCAAAAACCATTGATAATGACCTTGTGAAGCCCCATGACCACAGTCCGGGGTATGGTAGCGCTGCGAGATTCGTCGCGCTCGGCTCAATGGGCCTTGACGAGGACAATCGCTCAATGAGGGGTATTTACATTAATGTGTTCATGGGCAAAAACGCGGGCTTCCTGACTGCTTCGACGGCTCTTGCAAGGCAAAGGGACGACGAGGGCCCGCACCTGTTGTACCTGCCGGAAGTTGAGTTCAAAGAGGAGAAATTCATTCAAGACATCCAGCAGGTCTATGAAGAACTCGGCAGGGTCCACATAGCCATCTCCGAAGGAGTGAACGTCAAGGACGAGAACGGGCAGACTGTGCCGCTGCTCCATAAGATGAAGCAGGACCACGGCATGGACAATTTTGGGGGAGTTAACCTGAGCGGGAGCGGAGCCCTCGGAG
The DNA here is from genome assembly GCA_043815135.1 of Microcaldota archaeon. Lineage (GTDB taxonomy): Archaea > Micrarchaeota > Micrarchaeia > Burarchaeales > JAKAKT01 > JAKAKT01. The sequence continues at coordinate 977 of JBDRJJ010000044.1, forward strand.
ATTACTTGGGGAGGATGGTGGAAAAAGGGGTGAAAGCGGAAAAAAAGCCGAGGGTCCGTTCTGACACGATGGGATACCTGCAAAGGAGCTTCCCGTTTGTTGTTTCAGAGGCCGACGCAGAAGAGGCGGAACTCGTCGGGAGAATGGGCGTCCAGTACGCTTTTTCAGAAGAGAAGAACGCGAGCATCGCACTCATCAGGAAGGACGCGGACCATTATGAATGCGAAACAATCGCTGCGTCGCTTGAGCTCGTGGGGAGCGGAAAAAGGGCGATGCCGCCGGAATTCATATCTAGCGAAGGAACGGACATAACCCAGGAGTTCGTGGATTATGCGACCCCCCTCATTGGCCCGATGCCCATCAGGGCGAGGCTGCTTTAGCTTTTTCTATTTCGAAGAGATGTAGTTGAACGCCGCCATTGCGGCTTTTGCGCCCTCGCCAGCTGCTATGATTATCTGCTTCCCGTAGACGTCAGTTACGTCGCCTGCTGCAAAAATCCCCGGGACATTGGTCTCGGTCCTGCAGTTCACGATAATCTCGTTATTCTGGTTTTTTGCGAGAATTGACGCAAATTCCACGTTCGGCTCGTAGCCTATCTCTATGATGACCCCCATAACATCAAGCTTTTTCTTTCCCCCCGGAGTGTTGATGCTGATGCTTCCGACAAGCTGGCTCCCGTTAATCCGCTCTACTGTTGAGTTATTGAACACCTGGACTTTCGGGGATTTCAGGATTTTCTCCTTCCGTATTCTCTCTCCGCCAAGCTCGCGGATGTTGTTTATTATGTAGACTTTGCTCGCTATCTTCACCATCTGCATTGCCGCTATGAGGGCGGAGTTCCCTCCCCCGATTATCGCAACATCTTTTTCTGCGAAAAGAGGCCCGTCGCATGTGGCGCAGTGCGTTATGCCTTTTCCCCTGAATCGCTCTTCCCCAGGGACTTTCAGCTGCATGGGCCTCTTGCCCGAACATACAATCACTGTTCTTGATTCATACGCCCCCTTTCGCGTCTTAACGAGAAAGCCATCCCGTATGCTCTCGAGGTCAATTGCCCGCTCGTTCTCGTGAATCTCCACTTCGTATTCCTTGACGTGGGCCTTGAATTTCTCCGTCAGCTCAAACCCGGAAATCAGGTTATAACCGAGATAATTCCGTATGTCCCATGACCAAAGCGTCTGGCCGCCGACGTTGTCCGACAGGACGAGTGTCTTCATCTTCTGCCTAGCTGAATAAACTGCCGCGGTCATGCCCGCAGGCCCGGCACCTAATATGATGACGTCGTACATTCCATCCCCCTCCCGGTAGGTAGATACAGCCCGAGATTAAAATAATTTGCGGCTAGTTCTTTCTCCCAGCTTTCGTCTGGAAGAGAACAAGTGCTGACACTACCATCACAATCGAGTTTAGAACCGCGGGAAGCAGTTGAGCACTTGTGAATCCGTCAGCAACCAGTGCGGCGACGCCTATCAAGTACGCGACCACGAAGCTTGTCTGGATTTCCTTTACTCCTTTTAGGGCAGCTGCAAGCTGCATGAGCCAGCCGATTGCGATTGCTGCAAGCCCAACGAAAACCAACGAATCCATAGCATCTCCTCCTTTAAAGCCACTCCCATTTACGGAATAACCAGGCACCCGCGAGTATTACGAAAAGCATGAGGAGGAACACCATCGGATAAGCCAATGGCACCTCAAGCTCGGGCATGTGTCTGAAGTTCATGCCGTAGAAAGATGCGATGAGGTTGGGCACCATGAAAAGAACCGTCAGTGCGGTGAGCTTCTTGGTTATGTCAGTAAGCCTGCCTATCCTTTTATTCAGCTCCGCAGTCTGCTTCATCTCGACCCTGGTCCTGCTTATGTCGATTTCCCGCCTGATGCTCATCGCCCGGTCGTTCAAGTGCTGGGCTTCGGCCTTAAGAATGTCGAACTCGAAAGGAAAAGCCCTTACGTTTATGAACGGAATCTCCTTTTCCTCAATCTTTATCAAAAGACCCAGCAAATCGTCCAGCAGCTCCTTGAAGCGCCTCGCCTTTCTCTCCGTGTCATCCAGCTTGTCCATATCGACCGGCCCGTTTTCAAGTAAATTAACGTCCTTCCTTATCGTATCGAAGTGGATTGAGTAGTTCTCGATTGAGCGCCTAAGAACCGCGTAGGCGCACATCGTGCTCTCGAGATAGCGGGACGCAGTCTTCATTTTTCCTATCTTTATTCGCTTGAGCTCTGCTGCTGCGCTCGGGAAAACGAGGGAGTTTTTCTTTGACAGGATGATTATCTTATTCAGCTTGCTTTCGAAAGCAACGAAGGAAACTATCATGTAGTCGTCGTAAACCTCGTAGAAAAGGATGTCGAGCTCCCTAAGCTTCGCAAGGTCGTTATTGATGCCTATTTCTTGTGCCTTCTCTTGAAGCTTCTCGAAGTCATCGAATATGTAAATCATGGGTAAGCCTAGCCAGCGGATTAATAAATACCTTACCATTCGCTCAAAAGAACTGCGTTGCCTGAATTGCTAGCTCGGGCAACAAAATTCATCCAACAATAAACTTTAATACCCGGACTGTGAATCAAATTCGGTACATATGAAGCTATCGACCGCGCTTCTCGCGCTGGAGCTCGTGTTTACTGCAGGCCTCCTGGGATTTGTCCTCTTCAACTACGTGTCGGGTACGCCAATCTCAAACGACGTTTTCCTGGCATTCGTGTTTTACCCGCTTGCGATACTCGGCACGGTTGTCGCTCTGTCATTTTTCATATCAGTGCGATTCGGGAATAGCATATTTGCATACGGGGTGGTCCTGGGACTTGGCATATCGCTTTCCATTTTTGCCTTCAAGTCAATGCCCGCGCTTCTTTCGCTCGGCTTGGCCATGTACATCATCAACAGGATGCTAGTCATCATCTCGCTCAAGGACGTCCGCAAGATGCCCGCGAGCCTTCTTGCCGACCACCTGGTTTCGTTCCAGGTCGCGTCCCTGATAATACTCGCCGCAACCAGGGAGTATTGGTCCATCCTCGAACGTGCTGAAGCCTCGCCGGTCCTCCTCATAATAATAATCGTCTGGTATTTGTTCACCCTCTTTTATGAAATCAAGACGTTATTGCAGAATTTTTCCAAGTGGTCTCGCAGTGAAAGTTAACAGGTGGTCCGATGGGTTTTAGAGGTATGAAAGAACGGTATGCCGCAGAGGCCCTCGGAACGTTCCTGATTGTTTTTTTTGGGGTTGGCGCACCAGCCATAAACATAATCTCTGACGGCCAGCTCGGGGCAGTTGGCATATCCCTTGCAACGGGCTTTGCGGTTCTCATCGTATGCTACTCATTAGGGCACGTCTCTGGGGCCCATGTAAATCCCGCAGTTACCATCGCTTTTGCAACACAGAAAAAGTTCCCCATGAAATACGTTATTCCGTATATCCTTTCCCAAGTGGCGGGAGCAGTGGCAGCCTGCATGGCGATATACCTTCTGTTCGGGAATATCTCGAGCTTCGCCATGGGCTTTCCCGTCTATTCTTGGCAGCTAGTTTTTCTCATAGAATTCCTGATTACATTTACCCTTATGTTCGTAATCATGGGAGTTGCAACGGATAGCCGCGCAGCTGACCCTGCTGCAGCAGGACTTCCGATAGGAGCCACCGTAACACTCAACACGTTGTTTTCTTTTTGGATAACTGGAGCGATGATGAATCCTGCGAGGGCCATTGCGCCTGCAATAGTGCTTGGAGACTTCAGCTGGCAGTGGGTTTACTGGCCGGCGATTCTCTTGGGCGCGATATTCGGGGCTTGGGCGTATGAGCGGGTGCGAAGCGGGGAAGCTCCGAAGTTTGAGGAGTTCGGGGTCCTCGGACCCATAAACAAGTAGGTGTGGCCATGGCGAAAAAGAAAGTAAAAAAAGCATTGAAAAAGCAGGCGAAAAAGAAAACTGCTGCCCCGATACACGGGCTCGAGCCCATAAACGGCAGGATACCTCCTAAAAGCATGGGGGCGTTCTCTTCGTTGTACCTCGACCCGATTGAAGGCGGCTTCAAGATATCGATATGGAGCGAAAAAGAAGGGCTGATAGAGGGATTTGCCCGGGAAAGAGACATGGCCCCGTTTGTCAGAAAAGTCCTTTTCAAGCGCACGGAATCCATGAAGCCCGGGGACTGCATCGAACTGATAGGGAAGCGGCACGAGGACATCGAATTGATAGCGTCTGAGCCCATAGAGCATCCGCAGGTTGTTGGTACCCTGGTTGCCGATGTTATGGCGAAAGAGAACGGGGAGATACATCTCAAAATAACGCTGCAGAAAAAAGAAGAGCCTGGGGCCGGGCTCGTAAGCCATGAAGTGAACATCGACCATCTGGCCGAAATATTCAACCTGGACATCAAGAAGAACATGAAGATAACGGATTATGAAGTTAAGGCGGCAGCCCTTGTGAAAGAGATACGGGAAGCTGAGAAGCTGCTGGATAACCCGGATGATAAAAAAACCATG
>JBDRJJ010000045.1:0-7113 GCA_043815135.1 Microcaldota archaeon
GTTCTCCACCCGAATAACTAAATTTTTCCGGGCGAATCTCAATTTTTCCCGCAGGCTTGAACAATCCGAACATCCAACCACCTCCATTTTCATTAATCATTATGCGCAGCAGCCCTGTAGGCCACCAAGAGCATCGCGAGGAACACGAGCATCGTGCTCAGGATGAACGATGCGAGGCCATTCCCTCCGGGGTCCCAGATAGTTACCCCCGGAATCGGCTTGTAGTAAAGGACAATGAGGAGAAGGGCGGTCGCCCAGTACATGGGTCTGAATGCCTTCATCCCGTCGTCCACATAGCCAGTGAGCTTGAACCCCCTCACTTTTGATTCCATAGCTACAATCGCAATTGCTAGAAACGACAGGAGGAGAACGGAGAAGAGGTCGCTCTTGCTCGGGATTAGCGCAATGACTGCGGCAAGCACAAGCACGTCAATCATCAGGTCGGCGCCCGAGCCCTGCCCGTATGCCATGATTAGCTCTTGTCAACCGGTTGTTTATAAATGTCTTTGAGGGTTAATCACTTCGTGAGAATTATTGCTGATTTGCACATCCACTCGAAATACTCCCGAGCCACAAGCCCGGAGATGAACATCCAGGGGCTGGCCAAATGGGCAAAAATAAAGGGCATCGGCCTAGTCGGGACCGGGGACTTCACGCATCCGCAGTATCTGAAGGAACTGAAGCAAAAGCTCAAGCCCCTCGGGAACGGGCTTTTTGAGTTTGAAGGAGTCAAGTTCCTCCTCTCAGCAGAAGTGAGCAACATCTTCCAGCAGGGAGGCCTTAAGAAAACCCACCACGTGATACTTGCTCCAGGGTTTGAGGAAGCCGAGCAGCTCAATGACAGATTGGCAAAATGGGGCAACCTGGCGGCTGATGGGAGACCAATATTCGGGAGCAGGAGCGCGAGCGAGCTAGTAGAGTTGGTAATGGAAACGTCTCCATCATTCTTCATAATCCCGGCCCACGTCTGGACCCCATGGTTCTCGCTCTTCGGGGCGAACTCAGGCTTTGATTCAGTGAAGGAGTGCTACGGGGACATGGAGAAGCACATCCACGCATTAGAGACGGGCTTGAGTTCCGACCCAGCAATGAATTGGCGCCTTTCTGCTCTTGACAAATATTCCCTAGTGAGCAACAGCGACGCCCACTCCCCCTCAAAATTGGGGCGGGAGGCGAATGTCTTTGAGTTTAGGGAGGCAAGCTACCGAGAATTGACCGATACCCTCAAAACAAAAGACAAGTCCAGATTCCTCCTCACTTACGAGTTCTACCCTGAAGAGGGCAAATACCACTTCGATGGCCACAGGGGCTGTTCAATCAGGTTCTCCCCGGAGGAGAGCAAGAAACACAAGAACAAATGCCCAGTTTGCAGGAAAGAATTGACGATTGGCGTAATGCACCGCGTTAATGAGCTTGCTGATAGGGAGCCAGGGTTCACCCCAAAAAATTCCGTCCCCTTCCAAAGCCTCGTTCCGCTTCAAGAAATCCTGAGCGAAGCGATTGGCAAAGGCCCAGGGACTAAGAAAGTCGAGGAGGAATACTGGAAGCTGATTAAGAAATTCGGGAATGAGTTGGAAGCCCTTCATGCAAGCGAAGAGGCGATTGCTTCCCTCTCCGGAGAGCGAATTGCAAGAGGAATTGCTAACGTTCGGGCCGGGAAAGTTCGGGTCCTCCCAGGATACGATGGAGTTTATGGGGTAGTTAGCGTTTTCGGTAATGAAAAAAAGACTGATGAACCAACTGATTCGGACTCAAAACAGAGCTCACTCGGGGACTTCTGAATTCCGTTTCTTTTCCATCATCCTTTCGTAAATCTCACCCACCCGCTTCTCGTTAATCCTCTGCCCAAAACAAGTATGTGGAACGAGCCCTCCGCTGAATGTTTTTGGTATGTGGAGAAGCTCGTGGATTAGGATTTTTTGTTTCTTTTCGTCATCCAGTTTATCGAAATATTCCGAGAGAACTTCAATCACATAGTAAGCTTTAATCTCAAGTGCCTCCTGCCAAATCTTGGGCATGCTCCAGATTCGGGCGTATGCCCTTGCTTTCGAGCCCCTGCTCCTCATGTAGATTAGGCGATAGGTGTTGATGTGCGGAAAATCCAAGTAAGGAAGGATTTCCTCAGCCATCGCGTTTACATCCGGGGCAGTCTCGAACTTCATTTTCCCTCGTAGAACAATGCCAGCATAACCTATTTATAACTTTAAGACCAATGGTTTTCCAGGTGATGCTATGGTTGATGATGCTAATGACATTCCAGCTGAGGCAATTGTGGGGGAGGAGGAAGTTGACGCGGCCCTAGACGAGAAACTGCCATTCCCGACCGCCCGCGTTGTCAGGATTATCAAAGAGAACATGAACAAGGAGCACCAAATCAGGAGCGAAGTGAAGATTGCGGCAAACATACTCGCAGGCGAGATTCTCAAGGACATCGCAAGACAAATGAACGAGGAGGAATATTTCACTCTCTCAATCGAGCACTTCAACAAGGCGGCCAAGAAGTATAGGGAGGTCGACCTCCAGCTCAAGCGCATCGAGAACATAAAGAAGATGCTTGAGAAACAAAGAGCAGATTTGGAAGAGAAGATAATGCAAATCGACAAGGCGGAAGAGTGGAAGTAAGATGGTGTTAGTAATATACTAGGGGTATGGGGCAAGCAGAAATGCCGGGCGGTGGGGGCGTGGTCTTCCCATCACCTGGCCCCTAAAGAAGGGAAATGAAGGCGTGGGGGGGGACCTTCTGAAATTCCCATCGCTTTATGCATTGGCGCTGGCCTTCAGTTTTTTGTCATCCATGGCTTTTGCCGATTTAGCACCACAACTATCCTACTCAGCGACATACCAACAATTCAGGCCATGGGCGAGATGCTCTCCAATCGGGGATACGTACAAGGCATGCTTCTACAACGGCCATAGCGTAGTTCTTGGCAGCGCATATCCGTGCATGTACGATGCAGGATCGAGCGTCTATTTCACCTCAACAATCTCGTTTTCATTTACAACCCCGAGGAAGGCAAACGCCTCCATATCACTTGGCCTCTACGAGTGTGCTTATAGCCCAAGGTGGCTGACATTCAGGGTGAATGGAATCTGCGACATACCAGTTGAGAACACTGCTTCCGGCGGCATGAACAGGGGACTGGCTATAAAAACAATCCCCATCCCGTCAAACTGCCTCCTGGAAGGCCAAAACACGATGGCGATTCTCGGGGGAGACATATTCGAGTTCTCGCTCGGCTCAGGTCAATGCCCGTCCCTCTCCTGCCTCGGCGCCCCCCTCTACGCGGATTTCACTATCCCGGAGCAATCAATCCAACTACTCTCAAACGGCTCGGTTTCTACCAATGCCCTAGTTTCCAACTACTCATTCAATCTTTCAATCCCAGCGGGAACTGAAGGTAGTTTCTCGCTCCCCCAAGGGACTGTCCTAACTAGCTGCCCAGAATGCTCGCTTCAAGGAGGGACGTACACAATTGGGCCAGGAAATCACTCAGTCAATTATCTTATCGAAAATCTTCGAATTTCCATATCTTATCCAAACATTTACTCAGCTTTTCTCTCAAACGAAACTCCGAAAGTCAACATCACTACGTCACATACTGGCTCCCCAATCCAGTCTAAAGTCTATTTTGAAAACCACTCTCTTGCCTGCGATGCAACTGCCGGGTTTTGTGAACTTACACTTCCAGAAACGGAGATGGGTTCGCACCACCTCAACCTTTTCGCCCTAGAAAGCAATATCGGGAGAAGAGGGATTGCCGAATTGAAGTACTATGTCGAGTCAGAGCCAGAAGTAAAATATTCTGAGGCTAGCGACGGTTCCTTCACCACAGCCACTTATGAATTGATTAACCCGACTCACTTGGAATTCTCAAAACAGGTAGAATATACAATCCCCGATGATATTGACGGCAGTTATTCTATAACTCCAATGCCCCAGAACATCGCTTCAAATGCGACTCACGTTTCCTTCATAGCAAACTGCCCCCAATACTCAAACTGCACCTACAAAATAACTACGAAGTCAAAGGGCGTTTCAGTTTTAATTTTGCCTCCTTCCTTCCCAAGAACAGCCCGGGTTGGCGAAGCAGTTATCGGTACCGGGGAAGTTATACTCACAAACACGAACTCAAAGCGTTCGATGAATTCGAGGGGCTTGGTTCCAGACTGCTCAGGCAGCTGTTCTTGGGATTTATCCCTGGCCCCAGGAGAAACAAGGCGATTCAGCTATTCAGTTAATCGGCCAGGTGCCATAGAATGCGGAAGAGAACAGCTAAGCACGACATCATCTTACGAGTCATCCTTGCGCATATGCCTGCAAATTCCTGAAAATTTCCCCATCGGAACATCCCACGAGTATTCGGCACAGTACTCGTCCCTCCCAGACTATTCCAAGGGGCTTGAAGCGCGAATTAGCGGAGTTTCAGTTGGCGTTTCACTAGGCATGTCGAGTGCCATAGCTTCCCTGGGGATTCTTGCCCCAGGCGAGCATTACTTGCTTCTCACTTACATACCTAAAAATGAAGTTTTGAATATAGAACCCGTTGAAACAGGAGAAACTGATGAAGTGGATGAAACGAAAGATGAAGTTGAGCAAAGTAATACTGCCCCAGTTGCTCCAGAAATCATTATGGTAGTTCCAGAGAGGGCCGGTCTTGGTGAAGTTGTCCAGGTTACAGTGCTTTCAGGGGAGTCTCCCGCCACTGGAGAAATAACAATCACATCACCGAACGGAAAAATCAGTCCAATCTCCCTCTCAAATGGGCAGGCATTTACGGCTCTAGATGAATTGGGTGAATGGACGGTCTCCTATTCAAATAAGGAGAGAACGATTCAAGTAGAACCGAGAGCATTAGCTGCGATGCAGGAAACAGAGAAGCTGCAAAATGATTTCGGGCCTACCTATACGAGAAACTCAAACGCGCAACCGATCGGATTTGAGTTTGGACCATGGGTTTCGTTGCTGTTGTTGCTCCCCCTCCTTGCGATGCCAGCGCTCGGTTACTTCCTCTTCACAGTCTCTCGCAGTCCACCAGTCCGTGTTTTGAAAAGATATGATGGAATGGAAGTTACAATTGAAATAGAAAATTGTGGCGGACCACTGACTGACATTTGGGTTTCGGATTCCCTCCCAGATGATGCAGTAATCGGCAATGCAGGGGGAGGGAGCTTCAAGAAAACGATTTTCGGAAACGTGTTGAAATGGAGGATTCCGACCCTAAACGGCGCTACGAAATGGGGAACAAGCTACGAGCTGCGGACAACTGCCAAAGTACTGGGGGAGACAAAAATACAGGCAACCGAAATCGGAGGCAATCACATAAAGGCATCGAGCGGAGAAACCGAAATGTCGGCCGGGCAAACAGCATGATTTTAAACGAGTTCTGCAAGATTTGTTCATGCGGTTTGCTTTCTTGGCCAGTTTGTTTTTTCTTTTCCCAATAATTTTCTCCATCCCGTGCTCTTCGATAGGCGTAAATGGCTCCGTCTATTCGAGCATTACCCTTACCCAAGACCTAGAATCCACTGAAGACTGCCTCTCAATAGGGGCAAATAATGTGACGCTCGACTGTGCGGGGCACACATTAACAGGCTCCAGGGTAGGGACAGGGATACGCATCTTCGGGCGGAATGGAGTTGATGTTAGGAACTGCAGGGTCTCAAATTTCAATTATGGGATTTATGCGTCGCTATCGGATTCCTCGACAATTCAATGGAACACAGTAACCGAGTGCTACATAGGGATTTTCACCTCCTCATCATCCTCAATTTCAATTGACAAGAACTCAGTTGAAAAAAATGGTCAGGGGATATATGCATATGACCTTACTGACAGTTCGATTACAGGCTCCAGGGCAAGGGAAAGCAAGGGCCCAGGGTTAGAGCTAAAGTCCTCTTTTTCGGACAAAATTCAAGGGAACGACCTATCGAGCAACCGAGTGGGGCTTGCAATCTCCACGTCATCTGAAATCGAAGTCCTGGATAACGACCTTAGAGGGTGCTACCTCGGCTATCAGGAATCCGGGACGCGGGGGGTTGTCTTTTCCGGGAATGCGATGGACGTACTCTCCGGGAGCGCATGGGACTCTCTGGTAAGCGACATCCGAAGCGCAGTGGGTCTCGTCATAGTTCTCTTATTACTATCAGCGCTCATATTCATCATAGGGAAGGGAAAGCCAAGGGAGGCCGCTGACGACAAGGTGAAAATAGACAAATTCGAGGCCGGGGACCTAGAGCGAGAAAGACAAATGGAAGAGAATCAGTAAAGCGCTCCAGTGAATTCCCCATAAGAGGACACTACTTCCTCCTTCGAGAGCGTTATCACCCGCCTATCACAAAGCGAAAGCTTTGCTGCCCTCTTCGCAGAATCTTTCTTATCAAGGCCAAGTAGTTCTCTTGAGTCGATTACAGCATTCCTGAGTTTCTTGTTCCTATGTTGGAAAATGGCATTTATGAAAGTTGAAAGCTCTTTACAGACTTCCCCGCTTACCTTCAGCCTGACAATCGCCGATTCCACCGAAGGGGCGGGATAGAACGCTCCGGCAGGCACCCGTTCAAGGAGATTTACATCGAACAAAAGCTGGCACATGACTGAGAATCTTGAATAATCCTCGGAACCGGGCTTAGCAACAATCCTCTCTGCGAGCTCCTTCTGTATGCAGATTATCGCTTCTGCCCCAAGTTCAGGGACCATGAGAACAAGCTTTGAGGCAACGTAATACGGAACATTTGACACAACAAGGTCAAATTTTTTAGCAGGTGTGAACTCCAACGCGTCCCCACAAATAAGTTCAAGGTTATGAAATTCCCGAAGACGCTCCTTCAGGAGAGGCATTAATCGCTCGTCAATCTCAATTGCAGTGAGCCTCTTTGCCTTTCCCGCCAAACCGACTGTTAACGCCCCGATGCCAGGGCCAATCTCAAGTACGTCCTTTCCTTCAGCCTCGCAATAAGCCAATTCCCGATGTATGTAGTTTTTATCAATTAAGAAGTTTTGCCCGAGTTTTTTGTCCGCCCCAAGGCCCTTTATGATATGTATCTCGCTCATCCAAACCAGTCTCGAGCCCTAACGGCCTTCCTCGAGGCTTTCCAAACTCTAATAGTGCATAGGCT
>JBDRJJ010000046.1:0-5581 GCA_043815135.1 Microcaldota archaeon
GGGTTCCGCTAAGAGCGGGGGATTGGAGCTGTTGGTCAAAATTCCCAGTGCAACCTCCTCTGCCTGGCTGATGTTAGTAACCTGGAAAAACGCCAAGCCTGTTTTTTTTGAAACTGCTTCGAGAATCAACCTCTCCTCGAAAGTCTGTATGGGCATTATGAAGAGCGTTATGCCTGCATCCGAAACTGCCAGGGCTTTCTCAGAGACTCCGCCCACTGGGCCGATTGCCCCATTTGGCTCGATTGTTCCAGTGATTGTAAACTTTGTGAAGGACTCGTTCTTCAGGGCAGATAGTATCAGGAGGGTCATCGCAGCGCCGCCGCTCGGGCCGTCAATTGTTTCAAGCTCCCCTATGCCAATCTTGAAAAGGGCGTCGCAGCTATTTGTGTCATAGCCAGCCATTCGTGTGGCTACAGCAATCGCTGTCGTGCCAGAAATCTGGGTCATGCCCCCGACAATCGGATAAGTCGCTATGTAGGCGGTGCCATCCCCATGCTTGAGCTCGAGAGTGAGGTTCACCATCTGCCCCTTCCCCAGGTCATTGACTGCAGGAATGGACATGCTGATGTAGGCAGGGTCACTGCACTCAAGGGCTATGGGGGCCCAGAGTAGTGCTGCGACTGCCAGCAACACGAACCCGATTCTAGGCATTGCCAACCACCATGCTGCGGACCCCGTCTGCTATGAACTGCACCGCAAAAGCGGCGATAAAAAGTCCGAATATCCGGGAGTATATCTCAATCCACCTTTTCCCGAAGTGTTTCTGGATTTCTGTTGCCCAGCGGAGGATTGCCCACGTGAGGAAAACCGCGGATAGAGAAGCTGCGATGGAGATGAAGAGCCCGTATTCCTCAGTCAGAATTATTGCCATGCTCATCGCCCCGGGCCCAGTTATCATGGGAACTGCGAGCAGCACTACAGCGGCATCGAGTTCGTTCCCCTTCTCAGCGAAAGATAACCCGAGAACTGTGTAGACCCCAACGATTAAGAGGACTAGCCCCCCTGCAATCTTGAAGCTGTCAAGCGTTATGTCCATAATCCCCAGGAGCGGAAGGCCCAGGAGCGTGAAAGCAACTAGGGCTAGAGCAGCTACGAAAGCAGCCTCCCCAGCAGACCTCGCCCGCTCTTTAGAAGATGCTTTCTTGGTTAGACCGAGGAACAGGGGAACAGATGCTAGCGGATCTACGATAATGAACATGGCAATTGATGCCTTTACGAAACTTATGACTTCAGTCGCGAGCATATCTGCACCTTACTGGCCCTCAAGCAAATAAAGCAAAAATGCGGTCATATTTGCTTATGGCAAATTCCCGACATTTTTCGTGCGCAAAAAATGCAGTTGGATTCTCCTGCTGAAGAATGCCCGCATTTTATAAATAAAATGCGGCTGCCGGGATTTTCACCGAACCCCACCAATTGTTTCTTTTTGGGTTCCACCGTCGTTTTTTCTTTGGGGTTGATACAGACCTTTCTTTTTCCTAAAAAGAAAGGGATGTATTTTGAACCCGGGCATTGAGCTTGGGAAGCTCAGATCCTACCAGGCTAGATAACAGCCGCATAAACCTCAGTTTGTTGGGAGTGAAAACTCCTCTTCTGAAATTATTCCGTTTGGCTCAAGCTTCTTCACGAGAAATGTGATTTGGCTCAAGGCGTTTTCCTCTTCAACAATCAATGCTCCCTGGAGGGCAATGCCAGTCTCCTCATCGAGGCACTGGGATATTGCTGCACTTTTAACTCCTTCAGGAAGGATATCCGGGAGGGATTCGCGCGCCTTTGTGTAGTTTATCCTTGCGGACAAGAACGTGCATTTCCTTCCCTCAATTTCAGTGATTTTTGGTGAGTCCGTGAATTCAAGGGCATCGGCCTCGAGAAGCATTCTGGTTCTTTTTGCAAAAGCTGCCATGCCGGCAGCTGCTTCCCCTGCTTCACCAACTGAATCCGCCTGGATGCAGTCCCAAGAATCAGTTTTCCCGCATATGTAAGAACCGTTCTGGAGGGCATACGACCGGAGCTCGGTGCCTTCAAGTTCAGGCATTCCGGTTATGCTAATATCTGACCTTATTTTCCCTGCGCTCATCCTCTGGGTTATGTAGGCAGATACGGCATTTGGCGAGCCCTGGACAACTGTTGTGACGTTCATTTCAATCTCGGAGTAGAGGGAGGTAACGCTCTCGGACTTCTCGAGAGCTCTGGCCAGCATCTCCTTTGGCGAAGACTGCGAGGCACACCCAAGGAGTAAGATTCCTAGGGCAATGAAAACAAAATATCTCGGATTCATCGGCTTTATATATCGCGGGATAGTTTATTATATTTATGGAGACGTCAGGAATTTTTAAAAAAAGCATTACGACTGCTAGGGAATCCATTAAAAAAAGAGCCTTTTTTGCGTATAATACCAACCTCGATTCAGTGGTCCTAATAGGGGCATCCCAAGCAAGGACTTTTTTCCAGTATCTGCCGGAACTCGCCAAGTCCATGAGAAGGGGGGAGGGAAAGGAGATACGGGTAAGCGCATCACTTTTCCAAAAAATAATCGGGCTCATAAAAAAATCCTCGCAACGGATTGGGGGCCAGGCAGGGAATATGGCGATGGACGCCGCAAATCTCGGAGTGGAATGCTATTTGCACACTCCGAGCAAATCAAAAGAGCTGCTCTCGCTTTTTGGGAGGAAAGGGGTGCTGGTGGCTGCGGAAAACGGGTTCCTGCAAGCACAGGAAGCGAAAGACTCTTCAGAACCCCCAATCCACCTGATTTTTGAGTACACAAAGGGCCGGGGAATCCCGAGTTCGAACCGCTTTATAGTGTCATCGGAAAGCCTGAATCCCACACTGTTCATCGACCCAGTCTTCTCGAGGGGAATAGCCAGGGAGATTCCGGGCATAGACCGGGGATTCATCGCAGGTTTTCACCTCTTGAGCCCTGAAGTTTTCAGGAAAAGGTCCAGTTTTGTCGCGAAGCAGGTCTCGGGCTGGAAAAAAGCGAACCCGGAGTTGAGGATTCACCTTGAATGGGGGAGCTTCATTTCAAATGAAACCGAGAATCTCGTGGGGAGACAGATGCTCCCGCTCGTGGACTCCGTTGGGTTCAATGGGGAAGAGATTGAGTTCCGCGAAGAGGGAAAGGTCGAAAAACTGCTTCGGAAAACCAAAACCGTCTTAGTTCACGGAAAGGATTATTCAGTCGCTTTCTCGAAAGAATTCAGTTCAAAGACACTTGAACTGTCGCTTTCATTCGCCTCGGCAGTTGCTGGATTCAAGGCAATGAAGGGAAGGGCACCCACTTTTGCAGAACTCGCGAAAACCAGTCTCAAACCAAAAAAAATCAACCCGCCTAAATTCAACTCGAAAAAGCTCGCTAAATGGGGAATCTCTTTTGCTTTCTCCCCTTCAGCTGAAATTGTTCCGAAACACACAATCGGCCTCGGGGACTGCTTTTCGATGGCGTTCTTCCTAACACTGAAGAAATGAGGAAAAATGCGGCCGCCGGGATTTTCATGGGCTGAAAACCCGATTTGAATTCCCTGAACTTTTTTCCTTCACTTCTTTCTTTTTTCATTGAAGTTTTTTCTTTCTTCCCAAGAAAGAAAAAAGTTCACCCGGGTCACGGGCTTGGAAGGCCAGGGTCCTACCAGGCTAGACTACGGCCGCAAATGCGAGAACCTTTTTGCTCTATAAGGATTAAAAAGATGCCGTGGGGACGAATTTAAACTAAGTAATGATAAAAAAATGCGGCCGCCGGGATTTGTTCCGAAAACCCCCAGTTTTTTCTTTTGGGGCACCATGCCTTTCTTTCCGTTGTCTCCCGCCCTTTCTTTTGGGGTGTTGAGAGACCTTTTCGTTCGGGAAAGAAAAGGATTTCGCTTGAACCCGGGCTACGAGATTGGCAATCTCGAGTCCTAACCAGGCTAGACTACGACCGCATAGTGCCGTTGGCCGGGTTTGAACCGGCGACTTTCTGGTCTTCAGCTTCGTCTTCGGGAAGGTTTATCCTTAGCGAGTCAGACGCTCTCCCAGGCTGAGCTACAACGGCGAGCGCCTTATTAATATCTACATAGCTTTTTATTCGTTTGCGAACCATTATGCTCGGGGTGTTTCGATGGCTACTGCTCAAGATGTTCTCAATTCAGTCCAGGAGGAAAATATCAAGTGGATAGACCTGCAGTTCACGGATATTGAGGGTGCTCTCCACCACGTATCAGTGCATTCCCGATACCTTAATATGAATACTTTCTCAAGGGGGGTTCCGAAACTCGACGCCTCGAGCATCAGGGGGTTTTACGGGGCTTCTGAAGAGCTCGTTCTTCTACCGGACCCAGACACCTACGCGAGGCTTCCTTGGGACCAGACCACGGCGAGGCTTTTTTGCAACCTCCAGGAGCCGAGGGGGGGCCAGAGGTCTGAATTCGATTCCCGTTATGTTGCAAAGAAGGCTGAAAGCGCTCTCTCGGGCATGGGGTACTCCTCGAAAATCGGCTTGCAGCTGGAGTTTTACATATTTGACAATGTCACTGTCGATGCGCTTGCGCCGCACAAGAGCCAGGGCTATGGGGTCGATTCCAGGGAGGCTGCCTGGAACTTCTATGGCCAGAACTACCCGATTGGCCTCGGGGCAGGGTATATGGCTGCCCCGCCAAAGGACGCCCTGTCTGTCTTCCGCTCCAACATCTCAGACATGCTCGAGGGCGTTTTCGGGGTTGAGATAAGCTCCCACAAGCACGGCCAAGCCACGGCGGGCCACTCGGCCCTTGAGCTGAAATACGCATCGCTGATCGGAAGCGCGGATAACCTCGTAACATCGAAGTATGTTGTAAAGAATGCGGCAAGTGCCTCGAACCTGCTCGCTACGTTCATACCAAAACCCATCTACAACCAGAGGGGGTCGGCTTTGAGGGTGCACCAGAGCCTCTGGATTAACGAAAAGAATGCGTTCTATGACCAGAATGACACGAGCGCCGAACTGTCCCAGATAGCCCGCTATTACATCGGGGGGATTCTCGGCCACGCCCAGAGCTTGTGCGCCATAACGAACCCGACGACAAACTCGTACAAGAGGCTTGCTTCAGAAGGATTCACGCGCGCAACTTGGGGAATCGGGAACAGGAGCGCTTCTGTGCGGGTTCCGGTCTATGAGAAGGGAGTTGAGGACTCCAAACGAATTGATTTCAGGGTTCCTGACCCGGCCTGCAACCCGTACCTCGCAATATCTGCAATAGTTATGGCAGGGCTTGACGGGATTAAAAACAAGGTAGAGCCTGGCGAGGCAACCAAGGGAGTCCTGAGCGATGCGGAGCTTGAAAAGAAGCTTTCGCCCAAGCTCCCAAGCACACTGAGGGAGGCTCTGGAATGCCTGAAAAGCGACAACGCCTTCCTTAAGGCTGCTTTCCCGAGTGCAATTCTTGATAGGTACATGGAGCTTAAGCTTGATGACGTGGGAAAAGACGCAGTAATGCCCACTCCGCTCGAGTTCAGGCAGTATCTGGATGTTTAGAAACCAGGCTAGAGTTTGTACACCTGGAGGTGGGGAACCCCTTGCACCAGGCGCTCGCTGCCCTTTTTTGCGAGTCTTTTCCTTATTGCAAGG
>JBDRJJ010000047.1:0-2400 GCA_043815135.1 Microcaldota archaeon
TTTCAACATGCGCTTTTCAATAAGTCCCTTCAGATCAGTGCTTGTCTTTTTCTCCCTGTCCAGAGTCTGTTTGTGCTGCCTGCTCAGGCTCACTATTGAAGCGAGCCGGGTGAGAATATCCTTATCTTTTTCCGCATACCCTCCCGGCTTGTTCGCCACGGCAACCAGGCCACTCACCTTTCCATTACGCCTCAGCGGAACGCCGAGAAAACATTGAATGGGGACGTGTTCCTCAGGGAGTCCAACCCGGGCACTGTGCGCCTCAAGATCGTTGCATAACAGCGCGGTTCCCTGCAGCATCGGGAAACCCCATATCCCTCGTATTTTCATTCCTCTTGACAGTTTCCAGGAAAGGGCTTCCGGGAAGGCGCAGTCCATCAAGACTTTACCGGTGTATGTCGTTACGTCATACCTGCCGCGTGAATTGATTATTCCAATCATCCCGTAAACGCTGTCCGTTGCGTCGATGCAGGCGTCCAGCACCCTGCGCTCAATTTGCGCCTCGTCCGCGTCACCACTGAGTATATTGTTCAGAACACTGGAAATTGCGGTCATTTCCTTTTCGACTCGTCTTTCTTCTTTCCTAAGTGCAGATATTGCCGCTGCTCGCTCATCATAGAGCCGGGCATTCTCGATGGCGAAGGCGGCGTACCCGGCGAAGGAGGTCAGCATATCGATCTCATCGGGAGTGAAATCGTGAAAACCTTTTACCATGACGCTCAAAGTTCCCAGGGCCTTCTCCCGGTAAAGAATAGGAACGGCAAGATATGAGTGAAGACCCAGCCGGCGACATAGATACTCTATCGCGGCAGGGGTGAAGTGAATTCTTTCATCAGTTTCTACATCCCGGGTCCAGAAGGGCTTCTTCTCGGCAAATGCCATTCCGGAGATATCAGTGCCAAGGGGAATAGTACCCCTTTGCCGCAAATATTCATCTCCGAGTCCTACTGTCGCCGCTACGACGAGTCCTTTCTTTTCTTCGTCCAGAAGTTTCAGCGAGCACCTCTCAAAACCCGTTATCTGGACGGCTTCGTCCACAATCTGTTCAAGTATGGACTTCAAATGTAACTTCGAAGAAAATATCTTTCCCACGATATGGAGCCTCGCGATATCCCGAGCCTTCTTCTCCGCCTGCTTACGCTCGGTGATGTCACGACTTGCTCCGGAATAACCGCAAATATCGCCGAGAGCGTCAAATATGGGGGAGGCATTGGTCTCAAATAACACCGGATGCCCGTCCTTATGCAAAAAAGTGTGCTCACGCGCGACAATCCGCTCCTGTTTTGAGGCAAAAGCAGAAAATAGCACGGATGCCTTTTTCGCCTCTTCCGTTGACTTGAAATCGAAAAGTGACCTGCCGATAACCTCCTCGGGCTCATACCCTATCAGTTCCCTTACCATTGGATTAACATACGTAAAAACTGCATTCCTGTCCATCTGCCATACCAATTCTTCGGTGTGTTCAACTAACCCGCGAAACTTATTTTCGCTCTCAGCCAGGGCCTTGCTCACCTGTCGCTTTTCTACGGCTTCTATTATAGAATTTGCTATGCGTTGATACAGGACGAAATTCTCTCCTTTTACAAAGTAATCACTTGCACCGCCTCTCAGCGCTTCCACCACTACCTCCTCGTTTCCCTGGCCCGTTAAGAACACAACGGGCACCTCATTCCCCTGCGCTCTTAATTCGGAAAGCAGCTCCAGACCGTTCATCCCGGGCATGTCATAATCGACAAGCAGACAATCGAAATTATTCTTTTCTATCTGCTCAAGCGCATCATCGCCTGAATTCGCTTCGTACATTTCAAAGTCGGCAGTATATTTGCACAGACTGCGTTTTGTAATAAACGGCACATCGCTATCATCATCCACGTGCAATATTTTCAACCTTCTTGTTCGAACTGCCGGTTCCGACATTGTTTGTTGCCTCCTTCATCATCCTGGTGTGACGGTCCACTCTCTTTAGCCCACAGAGCACTTATCGTCACGTTTCGCCCTGCTTTCTCAATTTGATGTTCGTCGGAAAAACAAACGTTTCATTGTTTGATTTCAATGACTCGGAAGGTCTTAATGATGAGGCAGGAGCGCAGGTTGTGGAAGCCCGAACTCCTGCCCCCCCGCCCGAGGGGATTTTTCAGGGAAGGTACAGGGGCGTGTGAGGCGCAGCGACTGCGTTCGATACCGTTCCCAGGCTACACGGCTCAGGATTGCCCTTATTGGGGCAGGCGGGCCCGGGGAAGACTGTTGAGAAGTCGTTGGGATATCGCATCTTTTTCCTTTTCTATTTGCTTCCGGTATATGATTTCCGCCAACGTATTGGCAATAGCAGTTAAGAATGACTCTTCGGCCCGCTCACGGATATGCCCCTCTTTCAAGTAGAGATTAATCACTCCGAGTGTC
>JBDRJJ010000048.1:0-8660 GCA_043815135.1 Microcaldota archaeon
TACTACTTCCAGCTTTTTCCCTGAAACCTTGATGATTTTGTTCGAGATTGAGAGCAAATCGGTTTTCTCATCCGGAGTGACATTGTAGAACTTGTGCTTGGGCTCCTTTTTTATGAACGAATCGACGACTTTCGCCAAATCATCGACAAAGAGGTAGCTGAAAACGACATTCCTGTTCCGGATTACCGGCGGAAGTCCGAACAGAACCCTGCAGATGGAATTCGAAATGAACCTCGTCTCGTAATCCTCGTATTTCCCGTAGCAGCCGAAAGGCCGGATGCACGCGATGTTTTCGCTGTTCTCAATAAAACGCGAGCAGGCATACTTGTAAAACCCGTAATCGTCCTTGGGGATGCTCTTCCCGAACTCCTCCTCCCTCACATTAACTATCGGCCTGCTCTTGTCGTATTCTGCGCCGCTCCCGAGTTGAATCATCCTTCCGAAAGCTTCCCTGCAGCAAACGAGGTTGTAGAACTGCCTGATGTTCGCCCCGAGCATTTCCCGGGAATCGGAATTTTTCCTGCTGCTGCCGACTCCCGCGGCGTGGACGACAACGTCGAAATGGTTTTTCTTCAGGTAGCCCTCCACTGCCCCTGAGTCCGTTAGGTCGAGCTCGGAATGGGGCGGAGAAGAGACCTCGTGCTTTTTGGAAAGCCTCTCAACTAGGTTTCTCCCAATGAAACCGCTTCCCCCTGTTATGAGAACCCTTTTCTTGGCCACGTATGGATTTCCAGGAAACAGAATAAAAAGCCATTCGTCCCATAAGCAAACATGGATGACCCAGAAAAGCTCAGGAAGGAGATACTCGGGCTCGTGAAAAAATACTGTGCTGGGGCGCACAAGACAAGGCCTTTCGAGCCGGGGAAGACGAAGATAAGCTACGCCGGCAGGGTGTACGATGAAAAGGAGGTCGTGAATGCCGTTGACTCGTGCCTCGAGTTCTGGCTCACAGAGGGCAGGTACTGCGGGCAGTTCAGGGCGGGGCTTGCCTCGTTTTTCGGCCTGGATTTCTGCTCGCTCGTGAACTCGGGCTCATCAGCAAATCTTCTCGCGCTCACCGCGCTTACCTCAAGCTCGCTGGGGGAGAAAAGACTTAGGCCGGGGGACAAGGTGATAACTGCTGCAGCGGGGTTCCCGACGACTGTCAACCCGATTTTCCAGAACCGGCTCGTCCCGAGGTTCATTGATGTTGAGATTGGAACATATAATCCGACCCCCGAACTTGTGGAATCCGCAATCGACAAGAAAACAAAAGCGATAATGATTGCCCACACGCTCGGAAACCCGTATGACGCGAAGAGGATTGGCGAAATCGCAAAGGAGCGCGGGCTTTTCCTGGTTGAGGACTGCTGTGATGCATTAGGCGCGAGAGTTGGGGGGGCGCATGTTGGGACTTTCGGGGACGTGGCCACTGTAAGCTTCTACCCTGCCCACCACATAACAACCGGGGAAGGCGGGGCAGTTCTCACTTCGGACGAAACAATACGGAGGTCGATTGAGTCCTTCAGGGACTGGGGGAGGGCGTGCTGGTGCGCAACCGGAAAGGACAATACCTGCAAAAAGAGGTTTTCCTGGAAGCTTGGGAACCTTCCATTTGGCTATGACCATAAGTACACCTATTCGCACATCGGGTACAACCTGAAAATGCTCGATATCCAGGGTGCGATAGGCTTGGCGCAGCTTGGGAAGCTGCCTGATTTTGTGAAAAAGAGGCAGAAGAACTGGGAGTTTTTCCAGCAGAAGCTCTCCAAGTGGAAGCACAAGCTCATCCTCCCGGAGAAGACCCCTGGAACCGAGCATTCTCCATTCGGGTTCATTATGACTGTCCGGAAAGGCGCTGGATTTTCTAAAAATGACATCGTGGAACACCTCGAGAGCAGGAGGATTGCAACCAGGATGCTGTTTGGCGGGAACCTCACGAGGCAGCCCGCTTACCTTGCGGAGAAATTCGATGTAGTCGGGAACCTCGAGAACTCCGATGCGATAATGAACAACACGTTCTGGATAGGCGTCTACCCCGGGCTCACGAAGGAGATGCTCGATTACACTGCAAGCGAGATTGGGGGCTTCCTCGAGAGGCATTGAGGGGAGGGTTTTGGGAAAGCCAAAAGTCTGCATCTGCATCCCTGCTTACAACACCGGGAAATTCATTAGGGAAACAATAGAGTCAGTTCTAGCCCAGGATTACGAGAACCTGTCGATAATCGTGATTGATAACGGCTCGACTGACGAAACCCAAGGGATTGTGGGCAGCTTCAAGGATAAAAGGCTGGCCTGTAAAAGGTTTGACAAGACGCTTCCCCCTTGTGAGAACTGGAACAGGTGCTTCGGGCTCGCAAAGGGGGATTATCTTGCAATCTACCATTCCGATGACATTTACGAGAAAGACGCAGCCTCAAAAGAAGTCGAGTTCCTTGAGAAGAACCGTGACTGCGTAGCCGTCTTCTCTTCTGCGACATTGATTTCCGGGAGCGGAAAAAAGATCGGCGAAACCAGCAGGCCGGGAGCTTTTTCAAAAGGGAAAGCCGATGCACGCGAGCTCTTGGCTTTCTCAATGAGAAGCGGCTATTTCCCGCTCATCTGCCCGACATTCATGGTGAGGATGAGTGCTGTTGAAAAATGCGGAGCTTTCGACTGCTCGGGATACAAGTTTGCTTTTGACATGGACTATTATCTGCGCCTCGCAGAGTTCGGGGAAATCGGGTTTCTCGAGCAAAAGCTCATTAGGTACAGGCAACACCCGCTCCAGGGGTCGGTCCGCTTCAACGACGTCATAGACACCCAGAGGGAATTTTTTCAGATTCTCGAGAAGAGCATTGGGAGATGGGGCATGGAGTTTGGCGAGAAGGACTGGAAACGGCTTCGTGCTTACGAGCGGTGGGGGGGAGTCGTTGACGCCCTCACGTATGTTCGGGCAGGCAACTCGGAAGCCGCCCTCAAGCTGACAAAGGAATCATTCAGGCCCTTGGACGGGCTCGTTGACTTCCCGTCCCCACGCTTCATGTGGAGGGCAATATTTACATTCTGGTTCCTTGTCTTGCAATATCTCTGGCTGGGAAAGGCTTTCGCTTCGCTCGTGTTTTGGTACAGGAAAAGAAAGCGGGAATAGCTAGCCGAGGGCGCTTTCGTAAAAGCTCTTGACTTTCCGGGCAGCAATGGGCCAGTCGTGCTCTTTTGCAGTCCCTTCCGCGTTCTTGGAAAGTTTTTTGAGGAAACTCCTGTCCCCGAGAATGGACGCTACCCCGCCCTTGAGACCATTCGGGTTGCTCCTGACCACCAATCCGTTGTATTTGTCTTTTATGTAGTCGAGCGGGCCCCCTGCTTCGTCATAAACTACCACGGGTTTCCCGAGTGCCATCGCCTCAAGGCCCACAATCCCAAACGTCTCGTTCTTCGAGGGAAATGCAAGAACCTTGGAGGAGGCAATTGCAGACAGGGTCTCGCCTCGCTTTGCCCGGATAGTGCATTTGATGCCGCCGCGCTCGCAGAGCCTTTTTGTCCGCTCTTCTGCCCCCTTATCACCATAGCCGAAAACTGCTGCGTTGGTCTCGGAATTGGAGAATGCTTCGATGAAATCGAAGACCCCCTTCTGGTTGTTTAGCCTTGCCACTAGGACAACTTCGGACTCGTGCTCGGGGTTGGGTTTCGTTTTCTTTATCTCCCCCAATGGAATCCCGCTCCCTATCACCGCCCCAACTGGTATCCCGTAGCCTTCTGCTTCCTTCTTGGCGTAGGTGCTGACTGCGATGTTGTTCCTTATCCTCTTGAGCGCCTGCTTGTAGGGGTAGGATAATAGATGGCTTATTGCCTTCAGCCTTGGTGAAGCCTCCATCTCCGGATGGAAGAATGCGTGCATTGTAGAAACGGATTTTCCCGAGTACTTCCCGATGCCCGTGAAATACGAGAATGCTGTTGCAGTTGAATGAAAATGGGCTAGGTCTGCATCGCTTTTCCCAAGCGCCCCCCTTATCCCGAGAAGCCCCAGCTTTCGGATACCCCTTCCTTCTGCTTTCCAGCTCCATCTCTCCACTTCGACCCCGAGCTTCTCGAGCGAGGCCGATAGGTGGTATACGTGCTGCTCCACTCCTCCTTCCTTCGGTCCAGGATAAAACGACCCAAGCATCGCTACTTTCATGGTATTCGATAGCCGGACCATGTTAAAAAATAGAGAGGTCGCTGTTCACTTAATCTTTATGTTCGACTTGACGAACTTCTCCAGGTCTTCCGGGGTCCCGAGACCGTGCATGTGCTCGGCCTTTATCCTGAACGGCTTTATTTTCAGTCCCTCGAGTATCATCTCGTTGTAGGCCGGGCAGACGTAGAACTCGTTGTTCACCCGTATGTTCTTCCGTATCATGCTCTTTGCGGCATTCACGAAAATGTTTCCCGTCTTGTAGTAGTAGATTCCGACAGTCGCCTCATTCGAGATGGGCTTCTTCTCCGCAACTTCCACCACGTATCCCTTCTCGTCAGTCTTCACAAAGGACCATTTCGGGTGGGTGGCGGGAAACGTGAGTATGGCTCCATCCAGCTTCTCTTTTCTCGCAAATTCGAGCATGCTGTTGATGTCCATCTGGACATACTGGTCCGAGTTTGCGATTAGGAGCTCGTCCTCGTTGGCTATGTGGTCGGATGCAAGGAGCGCCGTGCACGCAGCCCCTTCAGTGACCTTGTCTATCGCAATAACGATGCACCCCGGGGAGATGAGCTGGAGCAGCTCTTTCACCCCGTATTTTTCAACGTGTTCCTTCTGGCATATGAAGATGAACCTGTGCTCGGACGAGGGCCGGATGTCTTCTATTACAACCTGTATCATCGGCTTCCCGCGCACCTCAATCAGGGGCTTCGGGAATGTATATCCTGCCTGCGCAAAGCGGGAGCCCTTCCCGGCCATTGGCACTAGTATGTTCAGCATCAGACGCACCTCCTCAAGCAATCAGCAATTCTATCGTAGTTGACCTCATCGAAGCCCCTGACCTCGCAAACGTGCCCCCCGGAGGCTTTCGCCGAGGCGATGCCGTGGGGCGCGTCCTCTACAATGACTGCCTCCTTCGGCTTCACCCCGAGCTTCTCGAATGCCAATAGGTAGATGTCCGGATGCGGCTTCGGGTTCTTTATGTCTTCGTTACTGAGAACAAGGTCCATGTACTTCAAAAGGTCTGTTTTCTCGAGCATGACGACCACGCTTTTCCGTATCGCGTTCGAGCATACCGCAAGCTTGTACCCGTCCCTCTTGAGCCTGCTCGCCATCAGGAGCTTGTCGAAGCTCGGGACGCACTCGTTCTCGATTATCCTCATCGTGTAGACCTGCTTCATCTCGTTAATGAACTTCTGGAGAGATGCAGGGAGATTTTTCTGCTCTGAGAGCATCTCAAGTTTTTTTCTCGTTGGAAGCCCGTTGTATGTTGAGAGGTGTTCGTCGCGCGTTATCTCGTACCCGAAGAGCTTGAGCGACTTGTTGAGGGCCTCGTAGTGCCATTCTGTAGCGTCGACTAAGACTCCGTCCAGATCAAAAATGATTGCCTTTATCATCCCAACCATCTCTTTATGAACTCCTCGGCCCCGAAATCGGCAACGAACTCGACCGGGGCGATGAGCACTTTTTCCCCAAGAAGATAATTGTAGGTGGGGCATATATAAAAAGCGTTGTTCACCCTGTCCTCCTTTTGTATCATCTCCTTTGCTGCTGAGATGAAGCTGTCGCCTTTCCTGTAGTAGTAGAACCCGGCGCTCGCGTTGTCGGATATCACCTTCTTCTCCGCGACTTTTGATACCCTGCCATCCGAATCGGCTATTGCGTAGCTGTATTTCGGGTTGCTCGACTTGAAGACAGGGAGCACGCCTCCTGCATCCTTTTGCTTCATCGCAGTCTTTATGTCCCCAGAAAAGTGGATGTCCGCAAGGTATACTATGAGCTCCTCATTCCCCCTTATCTCGTCCTCTATTGCGAGCACGGTTCTTGCGGCCCCGTCAGTGGGCTCCTTGAGCACATGGACTTTGGACTCCTGGAACAATTCCTCGAGCTTGCTGGGAAGGCCGTATTTCAAGTCGTGCTCCTTGAGAACCAGGAAGTGTAGTGAGTATTTCTCCTGTTTAAACGGCCAGTCGAGAGTGTCTATGCAGTGCTTTATCAGGGGTTTCCCGTTGATGTTAATCAGGGGTTTGCAGACCCCGCGGCTCTCGAACCGCTGGTCTTTTCCTGCTAGCGGAACCACAATGTTCATACAAACCACCTCTTTGCTTCTTTCGGGAGGTCTGTGCATAAGGATAGCCCCTCCCTGGTTTTCCCGAATTCCCTGAGCGCTTTCCAGAAGCCCTCGTGCTCCCGCTTATGAAGGTCCGGAGAGACGAATGCGAGCCTGTGCTTGAACTTCTTGAGGGCAGCCCAGTCCGACCAATCCTTTTGGAAGCAGTCCACCCACATCCAAGCACACGAATCCTGGAGAACGGGCTCGGGCTCGATGTCGGATATTCTCGTGCAGAGGTTCCCCCCGGGAAAGCGCTTTGAGAAGTGGTACAGCGTTGGATTGGACATGTCGAAAAAGAATGCGTTCTTTTCAAGGCGATATTCCTTGAGAATTCTCTCGAGCTCCTTGTCCAAGCCATCTGCCTTTATGTTCAACGCATACGTGACTTTCCTGAAATCCGGCAGCTTCTGTGCCTCTTGAAGGAACGTCTCCAGTGTGAGGCAGCCTTTCCTCGGAGGGTCGTGGCTCACGACGAGGACACCATCCAGGTCCCGCACATCCGTTTCAATCCCGAAACCAGACTCGACTGCTGAAAGCAAAGCCCCGAGGGAATTTTTCTCCTGTTCCTGAACCCAAATTCCCCTGTGCGCAAGTATCTCCATGCTTGGAATTTCCCTCCATTTTATAATAACCTTTTGCAGCGTTCCTACTCAGGATTAAAAACACCTGCAGCCCAAGCTTTAGCATGGACGCAGTCTACGCGCTTGCAGACCACCCGGTCTACGGGTCGCTCAGGAAGGTGCTCGGGCGGTTTTGCGCCCTCGCAGGCGGGGAGATGCTCGACAATTCCCACAGGTCTGGGGAGAACACGCACATAGTGCTCGGGGACAACAGGCTCTTTTTCAAGAGAACCGAGATTCCCTTCTCGCGAAAAAATCTCTATGTCCTTAACTCCCCAATCGTCTCCCTTGAGTGCTGGGAGGCCCTCCTCAGGGGCTGCCCCGCGGTCTTGTGCGAGGAGTATTACCAGAAAGGCGGGGCCAAAGACCGCGGGGTCGGGATTGCGCTTCGCCCGTTCAGGGGTTATCCCTTCATATCCCAGACAAAGAGGACGCACAAGTTCCTCTCGAAAAATGGCTTCGACTCCCTTCTCCTCCCCCCTGCGATTGAAAAGACTAGGGGGAGCAAAAAACGCGGGCATTTCCTCTTTGTGGGGAAGATGATTGAAAGCAAGAATCCTGGGCTCGTTCTAGAGCTAGCGAGCAGGATGAAGGACGAGGAGTTCATCATGATTGGGGAGGGGACGCTTGAGGGGGAAGTGAGGGCGAAAGCGAAATCCCTTGGGAATGTCGAAGTGATGAGCAAGGTGGAAAAGCGCGAGGAGCTCTTCTCCGAGTATTACCCGAAGGCCAAGGCGCTTATACACCCGACCTTCAAGGACCCGATAGGCTTCGTTTTGGTTGAGGCACTCTCATGCGGGGCCCCGGTTATCGCCTCTGAAAATGTCGGGGCTTCGGATTACCTGCCTTCCGAGTGGAAGGTGAGGGGCTACAAAATCGATGAATGGGTGGAGAGGCTCAAAGGCATCGGGCCTGAAAGCTCAAAGCTCGCAGAGGAAGTTTTCGAAAAGGAAATGCTGGACATCGAATCCCCTTATTTTGAAAGATTGGGTGAGAAGCTTTACGGGATTGTGAAGAAAAAGGGCTGGGCTGATTAGCGTTCTTTTTGCATATCGGAAAGCCCTTTTTCGAGGCTCCATTCGGGCTTGTAACTGATTGCTTTCCTCGCTTTCGAGATGTCGGCGAATGAGTGCTTTATGTCTCCTGCTCTGACTGATTCGTAAATGGGGGAAAGCCTCTTCCCGAGAATGGCGTTTAGTATCTCTACCAGCTCATTCAGGCTTTTTTCCTCCCCATTCGCTATATTGAAGGCTCCAGTTGCTTTTGATTCGAGGGCGAGTTTGTTTGCCTTAATGGCATCCTTGACGTACGTGAAATCCCTCGTCTGCCTCCCATCCCCGAAAATTGTCGGCCTTTTTTCATTTTTCATCAGCTCCATGAACTTCGGTATCACGGCTGCGTATTCGGATTGCGGGTCCTGCTTAGGACCATAGATGTTGAAGTAGCGGAATGAAAGGGTTTTCAGGCCGAAGTTGTGCTCGAACAGCGAGCAGAAGTGCTCGCCTGCAAGCTTTGTCGAGGCATACGGAGAGATTGGGGCAAGAGGGGAGCTCTCACGCTTGGGAAGAACCGGGAGGTTGCCATAGACTGCAGAGGATGACGCGTAGATGAACTTCTCGACTTCCGCTCTGGAGGACTCAAACAAAAGATTCACTGTTCCCCCTGCGTTCACCCTGTTAGTCTCTTCCGGCTTCTCGACGGACCTTGGGACAGAGGCGATTGCCGCTAGATGAATCACATTGTCGATTCCTTGTATCGACTTTCGGACTGTCGCCTTGTCGCATATGTCCCC
>JBDRJJ010000049.1:0-6927 GCA_043815135.1 Microcaldota archaeon
GCGTGTATGGTCGCATAGACCGAGTGCCCCGTGTGCATCGCCTCGAATAGGACCTCTGCCTCCCTCTGCCTCCTAATCTCGCCCACGACTATCCTGTCCGGCCTCATGCGCAGCGAATTCACCATCAGGTCAAGCATCGTAATCTCTCCCTTTCCCTCTGCGTTGGGTTCCCTTGTGCTCATCGGAATCCACTGGAGGAAGGATGGGAGGGTCAGCTCGCGCGTGTCCTCAATCGAGATTATTCTTTCAGTCGGAGGGAAAAGGCAGGACACTGCGTTGAGGAACGATGTCTTTCCGCTTCCCGTCCCGCCTGCCACGAGAAATGAAAGCTCGTTCTCAACGCAAAGCCAAATCATCGCAGCGACTTCAGGCGTGAGGCAGTTTGCCTTGATGAGGTTCGGGAGGGTCCAGGGGTTCTTGGAAAATTTTCGTATCGTAAGCGTATTTCCGCAGGAGGATATCGGAAAGAGCGTCGCATTGACCCTGTCGCCCGAAGGGAGGTGTGCATCCATCAGGGGGTCAAGCGAGTTTATCTGCCTCCCAACTTTTCTTCCGATTATTGAAGCGTATTCGTAAACCATTTCATCGTCGGGAAGGAGAATGTTCGTCTTGCACCATCCGTGCTTTTTGTGGTAGACCCAGGCAGGTTCGCGCGAGCCGTTGATGACTATCTCTTCGAGCGCCTCGTCATACATGGGGGGCTCGAGGTCTCCGAGGCCGAGCGTGTTCTGTATCAGGTAGGATGACAGAACCTGCCTCGTCTCCTCGCTAGATGTAGGGAAATGCCTCTTTAGGAGCGATATGGATTTCTCCTCGAACTTCTTTCTCACCATCTCCGCTTTCTTGGGGTCCACTATTTCGCTCACCTCTAGCTTGACCTCCGTGATGAGCTCCCCCTTTAGTGTTGAGAGGAGTATTTTCGTCCCCTGCCCCAGGCCCGGTATCGCCATCGTGTAGTAAGGGACGAACTCTTCCTTGCGGATTATCTTCACGTCTACCGGCATCCCTCCTGCATTGAAAGAGTAAGAGTCTATAACCTCCCCCTGGTTCTTTTTTTCAGTTGGTTTTTTTTCTGGCATCCCACCACCACGCTACTTGCCTTTCTTCCTCCTGTCGGAACCGAGCATCTTCTCAATCATCGACCTCAGCTCAACCCTCCGCTTGTCGAATTCCTCCTGGTCCTTCCTGACAACCTCAATCTTCCCCATGAGCTCGTCAACCTTAAGGTCCTTGACCGGAGAACCCGGGGGCGAGGCCTGGATGTTCACGAGCTCCATTTCTTTTGATATCAGCGCAAGCTGGGAAAAGAGCTTCCTCCTCTCATCCTGCATGTCTGTGATTCTGGCGCAAATCTCGTCAAGCTCTCTTTTCTTTTCAGCAATCCCGTCGAAGGACTTTGTGAGCTCCCTCATTTCCGAGAGCTGCTTCTCGAGCTCAGTCTTCGCGCGTGCGATGTCCCCCATTGCCTTCGCATCAAGCGAACTTATCTCCTTCAAATCCGCTTTTGTCTGCTCCTTTATCTCGGAGAGCTTCTTTAAGTATTCCTCCACTGGGGTTCCCCTCGTCCCCTCGAGCCTCTTCACTTCCTTGAACCTGCCCTCGAGCTCGTCTATCACGCGCAGCACCCCCCCTGCCTTCTGGAGGACCTCCTTGCTCTCCCTGTTCACGGATTCGTGGAGCGATTCAAGCCTTGAGCGCTGCCTCTCGAATTCCTCAACCTTCCCGCGCATGCCCTCAAGGGCGGTTTCCGCCCTCCTCTGCTCCTCGGCCTGCTTGGAGATTATCTCGAGCTCTTTTATGAGTCCTTGTATCTCGGAGCTGATTCGCCCCACCTTCTCCTCCATTTCCCCTAGGGAGTTCCTCCTCTGCTTTAGGTCCTTTGATATCAGGTCGAGGTTCTGGAGCGCTTCCCTGTGCTCTGAGAGGGCCCCTGAAACCATCTTTGCCTCCTGCGAGAGCCTTGCGACAAGCTCGGTGATGTTCTTCCTCATCGGGCCGAGGGCAGCAAGCTCTGGCTCGATTTTCTCGATGGAACCCTGCACCTCTTTTAGCTTTTCTTGCATCTCGGCTGCCCGCCCCTCGTCCATCCCCAACGTGACGTTGAGCTTCCTGTATTCCTCTTTTGCATGCTCCATCCTCGCTACGTGGGAATCAAAAATTGAGTCCTTCTCCTTTTCTATTTCGCGGAGAGCGTCCAACCTTCTTTTCAGGCCCCCGAACTTCGGGTCCAGTAGCTCTGTGACTTTCCTGAACTCCCCTTCTATCTTGTCGAGCTCCTCGCCACGCGCCCCAAGCCGCACTATCATCGTCTCTATGTCTTTTGCGAGTTCGGCCTTTTTGTCAGCGAGCTGCTCGGATTTCCGCGCAAGGTCCTTCGGGCTTGTGCCGACCCAGATTAGGAAGATTTTCGTGAGCTGGTATTCTAGCTTGATGAGGCCCTCCTCCTCAAGAACGCGCGCCCACTCCTCCACTGAGCCCGAGGAGAGCCCGAGGTGCTTAGCTGCTTCCTTTAATTCGATTCTTCCGGCGTCATGGACTAGCCTGATCAGGTTGTCAACCCCCGTGCTGATAAGAAGATCCTCGACAGCCATACGTTTGGAGATTGGCTTCCAGAGTAATATAAATATATGGTCGAGAAAAGTTGTTGCAAAATGCGCGCAGCTGCGGTATATACTTATATATATAGTGTCGGAGAAATATTCTCCAGTTTGGTGATTTGATTGGTTGAAGCTGATTTGGTTGGGCTCATACCGAAGAAAGCGGATGTGGATGCAGTCCACCGGTTCAAGGAGGAGGAGCAACTCTACGAGAAGTTCGGTAAAGAGGGAATGGCGCTCTATGTGAAGATAGATGGGCAGAGGACGCTTGCTGAAATCCTCACTGCCACTGGGATTGAGGAGAGGCACCTGATGGAGATGATTAACGAGATGGAGCGCCTGGGAATGATTAAGATATTCACTGTTTTTGAGCTTGAGGCAGAGGAGGAAGGGAAGTAGCTCGGAGCCCGAGGGGCGGGGAGGACATGCCTTCAAACGGAACCGTCCCAGCGCTCATGCTCGTTCTCGTTGTTTTGATTTGGGGCTGCACATTTGTCCTCGTAAAGGATACGCTTTCCCACGCAGAGGCATTCAGCATTGTAGCCGCTAGATTCGCAATCGCGTTCCTGGTTCTTTCCCCAATCTTTTTTGGAAAAAGGAAAAAATGGATGCTGGGACAATACGGGATGGCGCAATCATCGGCTTCTTCGTTTTCGCTGGGTTCGCCCTCCAGACGCTCGGATTGAATTACACGACCCCTTCCAAGAGCGCGTTCATCACGGGAATGTTTGTGGTGCTCATCCCGCTTTTCATGGTGGCGATGGGAAAAAAATTGAGTTTGCGGGATTGGGGTTCCGCCCTAATCGCGTTCCTGGGGTTGGCTCTCATCACATACCGCCCTGGGCTCGAATTCAATCCCGGGGACCTGCTGACATTCGGGTGCGCGATCGCCTTTGCCCTGGACGTCATATTCACGGGGGAATTCATCAAGAGGAGGAGCCTCGTCCCGCTCACGCTCGCGCAGTTTGGGACAGTCGCAATTCTTTCAACGGCTCTAGCGGGCCTAGCTGGACCGAGGCTCGAGACCGAGGCGATTCCGGCAATCCTTTTCCTGGCCCTTTTTGCCACGCTCCTCGCGCTCGTTGTGCAGGCCTGGGCGCAGAAAAAAATCGCGCAGGTGACGGCGGGAGTTATTTTCTCGCTCGAGCCTGTTTTTGCAGCCCTGTTTTCTTATATCATCATTGGGGAATTGTTCTCGGGGATCCAGCTGGTTGGGAGCGGGCTCATTTTCGGGGCGATATTGGTGAGCTCTGTCAAGGGGAAGAGCTAGTACGCGTTCGAGAAATCGTTGTGGTTGTTAACACTCCGCGAAAACTATTTAAACTCTGCTACCCAGAATTAAGGCATGAACAGTGCGTGGGGGGAGAGTAGAGATAAGGTTCCAACGTATCCACACGCAGCGAAGCTTCTTTGGCAGTTTATCATTTGCTAGGTAGCGCGACAGGGGCCGCATAATATTTTTTTGCCTTTGAGCGCGCGCCGTATCGTTTAACAACATGAGCTTATGCTGTCACAGTAAGCAAGGCGAACAACGGGGGTATGAGGACGAGCATTTAGGAAGGCGAAAGGAGACGGGAAGCGAGAAAGTGTGGAAATGGCGAGGCGAAAAGCGAGCGAGTAAGATGACGGAGACGGGAATCGAAGCAGAATGTGTGGTAAAGGAGAAAGTGTGGGGTGTTTTGGATGGACGAGGTGCATCGTCTTGGTGGAGCAAACGGGGCAAAGTCTGCGTTCACCGATATTGGAGAGGGCCTCGTAGCGGATGCCCTGCCCTGCGAACCTAGCGAGAAAGCTTTCTGCTTCGAGCTCGAGGGAGGCAAGGCGACAAAGGCAATCGGATTCTGGGGCGGAAACGGGGGCAACGGAAAAGAGGGGAACGGACACGACGAGAAGCACAAGGGCATTGCAGAGAAGTGGATTGTTGAGAAGAAAGGCAGGTCCGTCCTTTCAATCATGGACCCAACTCCGCTGGGCTCTGCAGAAAGGTTAGCTTTTAGAATCAATGCCTACAATTATAAGTTAGGTATACGTGGTGTTATGCCAGAAGACTTGATGGATTTTGTCGTCCGAAAGAAGGAGGAGCATTACATTGACAAGTTCAAGAACCAGAACGCCCTAATGAAGAAGTTCGGCGAGGACGGAATAAAGGTGTACGTTGTCTTGGACGAGAACAAGAGCATGGGCCAGATGCTCCACGAGTCAGGCGTGGGCGAGGACAAGTTCGTCGAGATTCTCGATTTCATGGACAGGGAAGGGATGATAAAACTAGAGCACGCGATGCCTGAAACGGCGCTCTTGAAACCGCCTGTCCCGAAAGGGGAGGGAGCGAAGGCACAGCCCAAGCAGGCGGCTTATGAACCCCCTGCTGAAAAAGCAAAGCCAGCTATGAAGGAGCCTGCAGTTGCCCAGCGCCCGACTGGCATCTCATCAAAAATCCAGATAACCCAGCAGACCGAAGGGGATGAGGAGGTTCCTCCTGCCCCTCCCGAGATGGAGCAGAAGCCTAAGACTCCTCCGGTCCCAGGGATAATGAGGGACGAACATACGAGCACTCCTCTCCCGCCTGAATACCATAAGGAAAAGGTGCTCCAGCCTCCGAGCGAGGAACCGGCGCCTCCGCCCCCGAGGCCGAGGGCGCAGATAGAGATACGCCAGGCAGGGGAAGAGATAGACAAGCCGTCGGTCGAACCTGATGCGCCGAGGCCCGAGGACCTCCTGAGCCCCCTTGAGAAGATAATCTACGGAAGGTTCGGAAGGGAGGGAGTTGAGGTCTACAACCTTATCGACGGTGAAAAAACCGCTGAGGAGATTCTCAGGGAAACTGGAATCAGCGAAACCAAGCTCGTCGAGATACTGGAATTCATGGATGACGAAGGGATAATCAAGCTCGAGAAGCCCGGGAAGAAAAGAGGGAAGGAGGAGATTATTAAGGATAGGAAAGAGGTCCAGTTCGAGCCGATTCTCGATGACAAGGAGAGCCTCGAATACGAGCCAGTGCCGCTTGAGGAGAGGACAAAGAATGTCCCGCTCGCGCTCCCGGTTCAGCAGAAGGTCGGCCTGTTCACTTCCCTCGAGACGAAACTCAAGCTAACGCTCAGCTACCGCGGGAAAGGCAAGCGCCTCCTGTCAGCAGTAGACGGGAAGAAGGACACTGTGGCCCTCGCGAAGGAACTGGGAATGAACCTCGAAGAGGTCGATAAGGTCCTAGGCACCCTCGTAAAGAGAAATGTGATTTCCGTTGGCCCGCTCACGGATAGCGACATAAAGGAACGGTACGGCGTGGATGGCCTGAAGATATTCAAGCGCTACGGCAGGGACGGCGTGCTCATCTACGACCTGATCGGGAAGGAGAAAACGATAAAGGACCTCATAAAAAGGAGCGGAATCGAGCCAAAGAGGGCTGTTGGCATCGTGCTCTTCATCCACAAACTCCTGGGCCTCGGGGTATCGATAAACAAGTCGATGCTTTATAGGCAGCTCGGGATAAAGGAAGAGGCGAGCTAGCTTTTCGCCAATCGTCGAGCCATCCTTCTTTTTAATTTTTCATTGGAAGAATTAGTGCATGCCCCAACTGCCAGAGGAAAGAGGAAAGTCTGGTTTTACTTTCCGAGCGTGTGTTGTCGCGGGGCTCTTGGCTGTTGTTCTTGCTGCAAGCTCAATCTACATCGCCCTCAGCCTCGGCGCGATGCCCTGGCCGATAATAATTTCCGTCATTCCTTCAGGGGTTCTCCTGAAGCTCCTGGGCTCTGTTTTCAGGCCAACGAACATCCATGAGATGAACGTGGCGCAGGCCGGAGCGAGCATCGGCGGGGTTCTCGCGTCTGCCGCTGCGTTCACGATTCCCGCGATGTGGCTTCTCGCAAGCCAGGGGAAGCATGTGGAACCGCTATCGACAATCACTGTAATCATTATTTGCATTACCGGTGGAATCCTCGGCCTCCTCCTCTCCATTTCTATCCGAAGAGTCTTCATTGATGAGGAGAATCTCCCTTATGCCTCTGGGAGGGCGGGCGCAGATGTGCTTATTGCGAGCGATAGGCTTGGGGGGAAAGCGAAAATCGTCCTGGTTTGGGGGGCTCTCGCGGGCCTGTTCATGGCTTTGACGTATCTTGGGAACTTCTCTGTTGTCTCGGTCCCTGAGCTCGCTTCAATCGGAATTGTTTTGGTTGTTGCATTGTTCATTGCACCCCTTGCAGGGGGCATAGGCTACATTTTGGGCCCCAGGATTTCGGTCTGGTCGTGGTTCGGGGGCTCGCTCGTAGGCTGGGGGATACTTATTCCTCTCTTGTTCCTGCGAGGGACGGAGATTGGGAATGCGGCTTCGATGATT
>JBDRJJ010000050.1:0-6432 GCA_043815135.1 Microcaldota archaeon
GGTCCACTCCTGCGAAGGATGCTATGAACTCGATAATCTTCGCGAGGACGTAGCTTATCGCTACGCCTATCGCTCCCCCGACTGCCCCTATCAGGCCTGACTCTATTATGAATATTTTGCGGATTGTGGATTCGTCCGCCCCGACTGCTTTCAGTATGCCTATCTCCCTCGTCCGCTCAAGCACTGACATGAACATCGTGTTCGCGACTCCGATGCTCCCCACAAGGAGCGAGATTGCGGCAATCAGGCCGAGGAAAGCCGTCAACATGCCCGTTATGTTCCCGAGAATGCTCTGCACCTGCTCGGTCGTCTGCACCCGGTAGTCCCGCTCGTCCGGATTCTTTATCTTGTGGAGGTTGTCGAGGACTCGCTTTATCTCCTCCTCGACCTGCTTCGATGTGAATCCTTTCCTAATCTTCAGGCCTATCTGGCTGACCTGGTCGTTCGAAGCATATATCGGTATGATGGTCCGTGCGTCTTCGTAGGGAACGTAAATTCCCGCATCTGCCACTGAAGCAAGCCCGCCCCCTGATTTCTTCATGACGCCGATTACTGTGTAGGTCTTGTTGACCAGGGAAATCGTGTCCCCGATTCGGACTTCCTTTCGTTTTTTGGCAGTGCCCCAGAGATCATTCGCAACGCTGTACCCCAGGACTGCGACCCCCCTCTCGTCGTCCCTGAATATCCTTCCGCTTTCGATGTCAAGGCCTGCTGAAGCATACACTTTCGTGTATTCTGTAGTGAAGCCCATCACGAACAATTGGGAGTTCTCCCCCCTGTATTCAACTGGCACAAGGCTCTGCAGCACCGGGGACGAATGCTCGACAAAAGCGAGCTTGGCGAGTTCCCGCCAGTCTTTCTCGGTTATCCCGCCCCTTGAGCCGAACAGACCCGAAGAACCTGCCGGGGCCACCGACACTGTGTCCTCCCCCAAAAACTTGAGCTGCTGCTTTACTGCAAAATCAATTGCCTGGCCAAGGGCGACAAGGAGGACTATCGCGACCACCCCTATCACAATCCCTATGATTGTGAGCCAACTGCGCAGGCTCCTTCTCCTTAGGCCGTCAAACGAATATGAGAGGACGTCGGGGAGTTTCATGGAATCACTCGTACCTCAGTGCCTCGACTGGGTTGAGCTTTGAGGCATTTCTTGCTGGCACGTAGCCGGCAATCATTCCCACAAGGAAGGACATAAGAATCGCAAACAGGACAAGCTCGATGGATATGGAAAGCGGCATCGGGAAATTCGCAAGCGATGCGATTAGTTCAAGCGTTTTCGCAAGAATCGTGCTCGCGAGTACGCCTATCACCCCACCGACTGCTCCGATGAATCCGGACTCTATCACGAATATCTGGCGGATTACTGATTCATCCGCCCCGAGGGCCTTGAGTATGCCTATCTCCCTCGTCCGCTCAAGCACTGACATGAACATTGTGTTCGCCACGTTCACGGACCCTACTGCCAGGGAAATCGCTGCCACGAGAAGGAAGAAACCGGTCAGTATTGCTGTTATGTTCCCAACATAACTCATTATCTGCTTGCTCGTTATGACCATGTAGTCCCGCTCGTCCTCGTTCCTTATCCGGTGGTTGTTGTCGAGGAGCCGCTTTATCTCCGCTTCAACTGCATCGATTTGCGACGCGCTCTCCACCTTGACGTACATCTCGGTCAATTGGTCGTTGTTCTTGTAGGCTTCGAATGTGTTCCTGGCCTCTTGGTAAGGAACGTATATCCCCAAGTCCAATGCGGCCATCAGGCCGCCCCCCTGCGAATTTAATATTCCAATCACTGTGTAGCTCCTGTTCGCAACTATGATTTTGCTCCCAAGGCGAACCTTTTTCCTTTGCTTGCTCGTGCCCCAGAAGTCGTTTGCAAGCTTATTTCCGATGACAGCTACCCCCGTCTCTCCCTCGCTATATGAGCGCCCCTCCTCCATTTCAAGTACAGTGTAAACTTTCATTATGTCGGCAGTTGTCCCCATCGCAAAAGCGGACGCCTGCTCCCCCTGGAATTCCAGTATGGACTGCTGCTGAAGAGATGGAACTGCAGTCTCGACGCCGCTTATCCGCTGAATTGATTTCCAGTCCTTATCGGTGAGGCTCCCAGATGTTGCGAAAAGCGAGCCGCTCAGGCTCCCGGGAGCCAGGCTGAGCGTGTCGTCCCCGAAAAAGTCGAGCTGGCTCCTGACGGCGATATCGATTCCCTGGCCAAGGGCGACCAGCAGCACGATTGCCATCACGCCTATCACAATTCCGATGATTGTGAGCCAGCTGCGCAGCTGCCTTCTCATTAGGCCATCAATCGCATAGCGAAAAATATCGTACGTTCGCATGGCTCATCGCCCGTGCTTCAGGGTCTTTATCGAGTCAAGTTGGCCGTCCTTTATATAGATTATCCGTTCTGAAAGGTCGGCTATGTCCTGGTCGTGGGTGACAACGATTATTGTTTTCCTGTCCTTCTTGTGGAGGCGGTCGAATATCTCCATCATGTCCTCGCCTGCCTTGGAGTCCAAGTTCCCAGTGGGCTCGTCTGCGAGTATTATCGGCGGGTTGTTCGCTAGCGAGCGGGCGACTGCGACCCTCTGCCTCTCCCCCCCTGAGAGTTTTGTCGGCATGTGGTTGAGCCTGTGGCCCAAGTCGAGCGACTCGAGGATTTCCTTTGCTCTTCCGACTCGCTCGGCCTCTGGGGCCTGCCTGAGGACCATCGGGAGCGCCACGTTCTGTATTACGGTAAGTGTTGGAATCAGGTGGAATTGCTGGAAAACGAATCCAATTTTTTCGAGCCTCAGCCTTGCGAGCTCGCTTGAGGTGAGTTCGCCTGTATCCTCGCCGTCGATGAATATCCTCCCGGTTGTGGGCATGTCGAGGCAGCCAATCATGTGGAGGAGGGTGCTCTTGCCTGAGCCGGACTTCCCCATTATCGCTATCCTCTCGCCCCTCTTGACATCGAAAGAGATGTCCCGAACCGCCTGGACTCCCTCTTCTATATCCTCGAATGTCCTGATTACGTGTTCCACTCG
Source organism: Microcaldota archaeon (assembly GCA_043815135.1). GTDB lineage: Archaea > Micrarchaeota > Micrarchaeia > Burarchaeales > JAKAKT01 > JAKAKT01. The sequence goes on from JBDRJJ010000050.1 coordinate 3,021, forward strand.
GAGGACATGGTCTTGATTCATACGGGAATTTTAGTGAGGAAAAGTAATAAAGATTGACCTATTCGCTGATTCTGCTCAATGTGGCAAACATCTCCCTCTCCCGCTCCTCAAGCTTGAACTCGATTGCCCTTGCATCCGACTCGAAGCGGGGTATTAGGATGTGCTCGAGGGCATTGACTCTCCTGTTTGTCGATTCTATCTCCTCTGCCATGAGTCTGATTCCTTTCTCCAGGCCCGCAAGCTCGAGAGTCGCAAGAACCAATTCCCTGTGCTTCCTGAAGAGCTTTTCAGCCCCCTTTGGCGAGAGGCCAGAGAGTGAGGGCTCCGGGGGGGCTGAAGCGAGCGAAAACGCAGGAATCCTGATTGAGGCTATGTTCGAGTAAGTGGTTTTCACTAACACCTTGCTTTCCCCGGAAATGCTGGCGCTGAGAAGCCCTGGATAAGGGGAGTACGAAGCAGCGCTGACCAGAAGCCGGTTGCATTCCGTATGGAGGGATTCCGCAGCCCTGCTGCTTTGCTTCGCTCTCCTCACGAGAGAGAAGAAACTTGCCATCATCGAGTCGCGCTTGTCCTTCAGGAGCTTGTGGCCCCGTTTTGCAAATAAGATGCGCCTCTTGAGGTGTATCAGTTCCATCCTCGTCGTCTTTGTGCTCATGCTCAAACCTTCAGGAATTTCTCCCTAAATTTCGGCTTCATGTCCTCGAGCTCGGCCGGGGGAAGCGATGAAAAGAGCTCCCATGCAAGCGAGAGCGACTTTTCAATGTCCCTCCTCTCGTCCTCCTTCTGCCCGAGGAAAGCCTGCTCGAACTTCTTGCTCATGTCAAGATACTTCTTGTCCACTGCTGTGAGCGCCGCCTCCCCGATGACGGAGACAAGCTCCCGCAACTCCATGCCTCTTGCGTAGGAGGAATAGAGCTTTTTTGCGACCTGCGAGTGGTCCTCCCTCGTCTTTTTTTCCCCAATCCCCGATTGCATCAGCCTCGAGAGGCATTTCAGGATGTCGAAGGGCGGATAAACGTGCTTGGAGTGGAGCTGCCTCGAGAGCACGAGCTGGCCCTCTGTAATGTAACCAGTAAGGTCCGGAATCGGATGGGTGATGTCGCCCTCGGGCATCGTGAGTATCGGGAACTGGGTGATTGAGCCTTTCCTCCCCTTTATCTTCCCTGCGCGCTCGTATATGGACGCAAGGTCTGTATACATGTACGGCGGGTAGGCGCGCCTCCCCGGAATCTCCCTCCTTGCTGCTGAGATCTCCTTAAGGGATTCGCAGTAGTTGGTCATGTCCGTGAGGATGACGAGCACGTGCATTTCCTTCTCGTATGCGAGATACTCGGCTGCTGTGAGCGCCATCCTCGGGGTTATCACCCGCTCGACTGCAGGGTCGTTTGCGAGATTCAGGAAGAGGACTGAGTGTTCTATTGCGCCTGTTTTCTTGAGGGAGTTCGAGAAATACTCTGCTTCCTCAAAGGTTATGCCGATTGCCCCGAAGACCACTGCGAAATCCTCCTCTTTCCCGGGGATTGCCGCTTGCCTCGCAATCTGCATCGCGAGCCTGTTGTGCGGGAGGCCGGCCCCAGAGAATATCGGGAGCTTCTGCCCGCGAACCAGCGTGTTCATGACGTCGATTCCAGATATCCCGGTCTCTATGAAATCCTCGGGGTGCTCCCTGGCAGTCGGGTTTATGGGCCTGCCGTTGATGTCGATTTTTTCCTCGGGAATGATTTTCCCTGAAATCGGTGTCCCCATTCCATCGAACACGCACCCGAGCATGTCCGGCGACACCCCGAGTTCTATCCCTTTCCCCGTTGGAATCACCCTGGCCCGCATGTTGGTCTCAAGCGTTCCCTCGAAAACCTGGACAACCGCCCTGTCCTTTGAAACCTCAAGAATCCTCCCGGTCCTCGATTCCCCGTTCTCGAGCTCCAGCTTCACGAGTTCGGCATAGCTAGCGTTCTCGAGTTCCACGAAAACGAGCGGGCCTGCAATCTTTTTGATGGTCCTGTACTCAATCATTGCATCACCAATCCTAACCCTGCACTTCGTTCAATGAACTCAATCATCATAATCGCCCTTTTTCCCATCCTCTTCCACAATCTTGAGGGACTCGACTTCCTCAAAGCTCTTGCCAGCCTTCAGCGCTTCTGAAAATTGTTGGTAGTAGTCTGCAATCTCCCCGAGCATTCTCGCCTGCTCCCCAGGTTTCGTGTAAGTGTCGTCTTTGTCAAAGGCATTCTGCTGGAGGAACCTCTCACGAATCATTCTTGCGACCTTCATCACGAGCTTGTCCTCATCTGGAAGGGATTCGAAACCTACCAGGCGGGCGATTTCCTTGAGCTCCGCTTCCCGTTCAAGAATCCCCATTGTGAGCTTCCTATTCTCAGGGAACTTCTTGTCGATTTTCACCCACCAGCTGTCTGCGGAATAAAGCGAGTACGAAGTGAGCCAGTTGATTGCCGGGAAATGCCGGCTGTAGGCGAGGTTCGCATCAAGCCCCCAGAACACCTTTGTGATTCTGAGCGTGGCTTGCGTGACTGGTTCTGAGAAGTCTCCCCCTGGAGGCGAGACTGCCCCGATCACCGTGATTGACCCCTTGGAACCGCCGAGTGTCTCATATTGCCCTGCCCGCTCATAGAACTCTGAAAGTCTGGAGGCGAGGTGAGCCGGGAAGCCCTCTTCCGAGGGCATTTCCCTCAATCTCCCTGAAATCTCCCTCATGGCCTCCGCCCACCTTGAAGTAGAGTCGGCCATCAGGGCGACGTCAAAGCCCAAGTCCCTGAAGTACTCGGCAATCGTGATTCCAGTATAGATTGATGCCTCGCGGGCAGCTACTGGCATGTCCGAGGTGTTCGCTATCAGGACAGTCCTCTCCATGAGCGGCCTTCCGCTCTTCGGGTCAGTGAGCTTTGGAAGAGCGAAAAGCACATCGCTCATTTCATTTCCCCTCTCCCCGCACCCGACATAAACTATGATGTCAGCGTCCGCCCATTTCGCGAGCTGGTGCTGGATGACGGTCTTCCCCGAGCCGAAGGGCCCTGGGACGCAGGCAGTTCCCCCCTTCATGAGAGGATAGTATGCATCGATAACGCGCTGGCCGGTTATTAGCGGAACGTCTGGGAGCAACTTTTTCCTTGCTGGCCTCGCCTTTCTCACGGGCCACTTGTGCATAAGGGTTATCGACTGGCCCGAAACAGAGGCTATTTCCTCCTCCACGCTGAATTCCCCTGCGCGAATCGAGTCGATTTTTCCCTTCTTGGCCCCTGGGGGAACGAGAACCGGGAGCTCGATGAAGTCCTGGACTGTTCCGATTTTCTCCCCTGGTCCGACTGTTTCCCCTTTCCTTGCAGTTGGCTTGAACTTCCATTTCCTTTTCCTGTCAAGGGCTTGGAACGATGCGCCGCGCTCGATGAAGTCC
>JBDRJJ010000051.1:0-7100 GCA_043815135.1 Microcaldota archaeon
TGTGCATGTGTTAAGAATTATTACATCTGCTTCCTCGGGCTTGCCGACTTCTTCGAATCCGTTCGCTAAAAGGATTCCCCTCATCGCGTCTGAATCAGCCCGATTGAGCGTGCAGCCGTAAGTGATTAGGTGGTAGCGCATAGGTTAGGTAGGGACGTAAAAAGATAAAAACGCTAGAGAACTGCCTGGACGGGTTTTGCGCTGAGGATAGTTTCGTGAATGCCAAAATAAGCGAAAAGCATTTCATCGATATTCCTCGTGCTCCGTCCCCTGAAATCCTCCCCGAGAACTTCAGGAACCAGGGATTCTGCTCTTTTCCTTCCGAGGACTTCGGAGGCGATTTCGAGCGCCCTCTCTTTTGGTTTTATGCAGCTCGCAAGCATTAGCAGCGCCTTCTTCTCTCCGAGCGCATCCCTTGCAACTGAAAACGCGCGATTCTGGTCGAAGCTTGAGACGAACCTGAATGCATTGCGCTCGTCCCCGAAAGCCTCACTCAAAACTCCGAGAAGAAGCGGGGGCCTGTTGATGGATGCGAGAAGCTCGAATGTTCTTCTCTCGCCCTTCAGCTCTGCGGAGGCTCTTGCTGTTTTTTTCAGCCCGTGCATGTTGATGAGGTTGGATATTGAGACCGTGGGGTAGCGCCTCAACTCGTATGAGTCCAGGCTCCTCTCAAGGCCAATTCTCATGAACTTCGAGACCATTGCCTCTTCAGTTGCGATTGAGTCTTGGAGCATGGACCAAACCTCGCTTCCGAGCGGCTCAAGGAGCCTTTTGTTCGTCTGCTCCCCGAATGCTCTCGCAAAGCCGTAGAGCGCCTCCTCTTTCCCGAAAGCAAACTCAGCCAATGAGAATGCCCTCTTTGGCCCGAACTGCCGCTCAAGAATCTCGAAGAGCTCTGGGCCCAAGTGAGTGAGTAGTGCTCTCAAAGCCTCCTTCTTGTGGCCATTCGAAGAAGAGAGTTTTACGGTCTCTTCTCCACCGAATTTCCCAAGGAAAAGGGAAGCTGTTAGCCCGGGGCCGATGTCTGTTATGGCCCGGTCGAAGAGCTCTGCCGGGCGGTCGATACTGCGCTTGAAAATGAATCCGTAGAGCTTTGCGAGAATTGAATCCTTCTCAGCAGGGAGTGTTGTCTTCTCCCTCGCGAGCTCTGCAAGCAAAAGGGCGCATCTCACCCCAGTCTCGCTCTTGTGCGAGTTCAGGCCTTTGATTAGCGTAGTTACGTCTTGCTGGGGGGTTTTTTGGAAAAAGCGAGATGGGCGAACCTCTTGAGAAGGAACCTTTGCCGTTACCCCGCGATAAAGCAAACAACCACTCCGTCCTTCTTCGCCTGATGTTTGAGGTGGGGATACCTATTTAATATTGCTCCCTTACAACCTATCCACGTGGTATTATGATTTGCGAGAGATGCTCTAACGAGACGCACCGCCCAGAGAAGTGCACCTACTGCAGCAGGATGATTTGCAGGGATTGCGAGAAGTCCTCGAAGAACTCGAAGAAAGAGGGCAGGCTTGTGATTTGCAAGGGTTGCTGGGGCGGCATGAAGAAAAGGCAGAAGTTCAAGGGCGCCTAGCTCTTTCCCTTCTTCTCTTTTAGTAATATTACCTTGACGTTCTCGCCCTCAATGTCCCATTCCTGGGGAGCGCCGGTCATTTTCGGAGTTTCGGAGAGGATGACCTCGGAAGCGTTCACCGAGCGGGCAATCTCTTCCTTTCTGTTCTGCAGGTGCTTGAGGAAATCCGGCTCAGCAATCACGTTGACTTTCACAATGTCTCTCTCAACCAGAGCGAGCTCCTTTCGCATCATCTGTATCCTGCGGGAGACCTCCCGGACCATTGCCTCTTCGTATAGCGCGGGGTTTATCTCCGTCTTCACGTAGACTGAGCCGAATGAGAAGGGAGAGAGCGAGTAGCCCTGCGGCGCCTCCTCTATCACCTGCACCATATCCGAGGTTATCGAGTATTTCTTCGACCCTTTGAATTCGAGCGTTCCCTCTGCGAGCAGTTTTTTTATCTCATCGCCCTTGAGCCCGACTATCAATTCCTGGACTTCCCTTGCATCCTTCTTGAATGTTGGCCCGAGTTTCGAGATTACTGGCTTGGCTTTTGCGTTCTTCTCAATCTCCTGCTCCGCCCGAACTCGTTTCACGTTTGCGGATTCCTGTATGATTTTCGAGAGCCGCTCGACAGACTCGCGCGCCTCGGTCGACTGAGTCACTACGACGAGCTCCTCAAGCGGCCACCTGAGCTTGATGTCCGCAGCCTGCCTTGCGTTTGCCCCTGCGCTTATTATCTCGCGGGCTATCGTCATCTGTCTCTCAAGGAGCAAATCAATCGAGCTTGCCTCTGGCTTCGGCCAGTCGGAAAGGCTTATGCTTTCCGCGCCCTCGGCCTTCCGGAACACGTCCAAGTACAGCTTCTCTGTGATGAAGGGGGATGCGGGGTTCAGGAGCTTGAGTGACGAGAGCAGGGCGCTGTAGAGCGCGTCCATCGCGCCATCAACGTTCTTCCCCTCTGAAATCCTCTTTTTCGCGACTTTTAAGTAAAACCTGCTGAGGTCCTCGACGATGAACTCCCTGCAGGCGCGCACTGCCTCGTGCACTGTGTATTCGGAATAGGCCCTGTCGCACTCGCGGATGAGCGAGTTCGTCCTTGAGATGAGCCATCTGTCCTCCTGCTCGTAAACGGGATTCTTGGGTTTCGCGTAGAATTTCTCCATGAAGAGCCCGAGGTTCCATATGATTGAGAGCGCTTTCGACGCCTCCCGCAGGTCGTCCCAGTTGAACTTTACGTCGTCCCAGATTGTGCAGGAGAGGCTCCAGAGCCTGAATGCGTCCTTCCCGTATTTCCCCTGCATCTCCTCAAGCGGAACGAAATTCCCGAGCGATTTGGACATCTTTTCTCCCTTCTCGTCAACAAAATGCCCGTGCATAAGAAGGGCCTTATATGGGATTATGTCGTTCAGAACGAGCCCTGAGCCGAGGAGGGAGTAGAACCAGCCCCTTATCTGGTCCTTCCCTTCAACTATGAAATCCGTTTGAGACATGGACTCGCCGTCTTCAAGAGACGCCCAGACGGCGTTCCCAGAATCAAACCAGACATCGAGCACGTCGGGAGTCCGCTTCATTGTTCCCTTGCATTTATTGCATGTGAACTCCACTTCGTCTATGAAAGGCTTGTGGAGGTCTTCGAGTTTTTTCGGCAGTTCAGATGCTGCCCCCACGACTTTCATCTCGCCGCACTTGTCGCACGCCCATATTGGAAGCGGGATGCCCCAGTATCTCTGGCGGGAGATGCACCAGTCAGGGGCCGATTCAACGAAGTCCTTGAACCATGTGCAAGCAAACTCAGGCTGCCAGAACACGGTGTCGATTTGCTCGAGCATCTTCTCCTTTAGCTTGCTGATTGTGATGAACCACTGGTCAGTTGTTATGAATATGAGCGGGGTTTTGCATCTCCAGCAGTGGGGGTAGCGGTGCCGTATTTTTCCCGAGTGAATCAGGACCCCCTGTTCCTCAAGGTCCTTCAATATCGCCTTGTCCGCATCCTTTACAAAGGCACCTGCGTATTTGCCTGCCTCATCGGTGTACTTGCCTGTTTCGCCCACCGGGCAGAATGCCTCTATCCCATGCTGTTTTCCAACCATGAAGTCCTGGGGCCCATGGCCCGGGGCGCAGTGGACAAGGCCTGTTCCGTCATCAAGTGAAACGAATTGCTCGTTCAGGACAACGCGCCGGTCATACTGTTTTTTTATGTTGCCCTGAAGCGGATTCTCGTACTTCAAGCCATCGAGCTTCTTTCCGGGGAGCTCCTCCAAAACAACTGCTGAAAGGTTCAGGTTGTGCGTGACTGCCATGAGCGCGTCCAAGCGCTCCTTTGCAACAATCCAGACTTCGCCATCCACCTTGGCCTTGACATACTGGAACCCTGGATGGGCCATCACGGCCATATTCGCAACCAACGTCCAGGGGGTTGTAGTCCAAATCACGAGGAATTCGTTCTCCTTGCCCTTGACCTTGAACTTGACGTAAATCGATGGGTCGTCCCTGTCATCGTACTCCAATTCGTAGTTGGCTATTGTTGTCTCGCAACGGGTGCACTGGGGGAGAACATAGACGCCCCTTACGAGGAGCCCCTTGGAGTGTGCCCTTTTAATCGTGGCCCATGAGGATTCGATGTAACTATTCTTGAACGTGATGTAGGGCTTGTCCCAGTCCATCCAAACCCCGAGACCCTCGAACTGCTTTGACATCACGCCGATGTACTGGGTCGCGAATTTCTTGCAGCGAGTTATGAACTCGGGAATCCCGATCTTCGCTATCTCTTTTTTGGACTTGAGCCCTAGCTCCTGCTCAACCTTTACCTCTATCGGAAGGCCGTGGGTGTCAAAGCCCGGGTGGGCGCGGACATTGAATCCCTTGAATCGCTTGTACCTGCAGACTGCGTCCTTGAGGCACTTGTTCCAGGCGGTCCCAGGGTGAATCTGGCCTGTTGCATAAGGGGGGCCATCGCAGAAATAGAACCGCTCGCCCGCCTCGTTCTTCTTCTTGACTTTATCGTAAATCTTCTTGGACTCCCAGAACCTGGCAATCTCCTTCTCAACATCATCCGGCTTGTACAATCTCATCCCTCATAACCATCTGCCTAACATAATAAAGAACGCTCGGGAGAAGGAACATTATCGAAACAGGCAACGCAATTGATGTCAGGATTTCCCCGCCCAGATTGCCCAGCCACGAGAAGAAGAAAGCGCCCACTGCGCTTGCGAACACCGCCTTCAAGACGAGGTCGTGGGAGTCCGGGCCGAGAATGCTCCTTCCAAGGTGTGTGAGGAGGAGGTTGAGCGCAAAAGCGGACAGGAGGAGCGGAACTGCCATTGGGTACGAGTTCAGCCTGAAGAGACCGAACGCATAGAAGCCGATGGAGAACGCTACTCCTGAAAGCGCGTAGAATGACATCTCGCTCGTGTCCTTGAACATGTTCTAACCCCCAAAACAGGATGATTAGCCCCATTATATTTATTAAGGGTGCCCCGTCAGCAGCGGCCTTTAAATACGTAAAATACGAAAGATACTCATGGCAACGAAAGAGTGGGTTGGGGGGAAAAGCAGGTTTGGGGGTGGAGTTGAAAGGCTTCCCTTTCAGAGTAGGGTTGAGATTCTTCTGCAATACGAAAGAAGGGAAAGCAACGCCATGGATGTCAGGGGGAATCACATTATTGCCAATGGGAAGAGGGAAGGCGCGGAGGAGCATTATCGGGAGATTGTGAGAAAGGCAAACGGGGCTTATTACGAGACACCAAAGGTCCAGGAGGCAGTGGTGAGGAACCTTGAGAGGGTTTCCGCAATATTTCCTGAAGCTATAGATAAATTGGGGGAAGTTCTTAGGGTTGCAGAGCAGCACGGGCAAAAGAGGTTAGTAAGGCTTGCTTCAGAAGCCCTGGGGAGACTTGGGAGCCTACCTGCAGCCCCCATTGGAAAGCCGCCCGCCTAAACTGTTTAAATGTGATTGGCTAATTCTAGAGCGATGTACGAGAGAATCACGGAGATAGCTAAAAGAATTGCTGAGACTGAAGAGAGCGAGAGGAGGGTTGCTGAGCTACTTCGGGCAAGGGATGTGGAGATTTTTCCGGATGCTCTTGAGCGGAGGCTCACGCGGGAAGTGAAGCCAGGGGAAGTTAACGGGCTCGTGGGAGCAGTTGACGGCGGGCTCCTGGCGCAGGAGTTCCACGGGATTGACCTGGTGGTGACCCGGGCAGTGGGCGTTGTTTTTGGGTATGAAGATTCCAAGCGTGTGTCCCATAAGTATTACCCGAGGGCACTTGTCGCGCCCGAAGTGTATGCGGATGAGTATCTTGAAACGCACGAGTTTCTGTGGTACAAGTCCCTGTTGAGATTGAGGGGGGAACTCTCAACTGCAAGGGGGATGATTGAGAAGCTAACGCCCCAGTTCATGCTCATGGATGGCTCGGTTGTCCCGCAGATAACTGACAAGCCCGGCGAGGGCTCGGCGATTCGGGGGCTCTATCTCGAGGTAATCGAGGAATACAAGAACCTCTACAAGGCCGCTGACCTGAACAATTGCTCGCTTGTTGGAGTGATTAAGGATAGTCGGGGGAAGAGGTTTGTTGAGATAATGAGAAGGTATCTTGGGAAGGAAGGCGAGATTCTCGGGAAAGCGCATGACACTGGGTTCCTGGACTTCCTCTTGAAAGAAGGGGAGAGGACGTTCACGTTCAGGTATTCGAGTACTGAAAAAGAGCACCAGGTTTTGAAGGATTTGAATGACTGGGGGGCGCGGGTGGATGCATTCTATTTGAAGGCTGTGGAAGGAGACAGGCCGCTTCGAGTTGAGTTCTTGGAGGGGAAGAGGAAATTCGAGGAAATCGCCTCGCTCGTTTATACTCTGAGCAGGATTAACAAGAACTATGCTTACCCTGCAGTGCTGATTGAGGCGGATCTGAGAGCAGCGCTTGACCAAAACGAGATAGACCGGGTTTATGGCGAGCTTGTCACTAAGACTGGGATGCGCTCGTCTTTAAGGAAGCTTAGGCGTGACTCGAGGCCTTTCAGATAGACAAAAAGCGAAGCTTTAAATATTCCAAAATACATAAGTAAAACCTACTTTTAGAGTGATGAAATGGCTGGAATGTTGAAACATGGCTCCGAGTCTTCAGGAGGAAAGAGTAGGATAGCTGATGGCTTCTCTAGACTGATTCATGCGTTCTCGTCCAAGAAACTGCTCGAAGACGCAAATTCCGCACTTGACTTGCACAACCTAAGGACACTCATAATCGAGGGCCCTGGGAGCAGGCGCGGGAAGGAGGCGCAGGACTGGCTGGTCGGCAGGGCATTGAACCCTCCGAAGGGCAAGGCGGAGCGCCAGAACGTCGCCAGGTACCTGAAGACAGCATGCGCCCATTATCCTGAGCTGCTTGCAACTACTTTGAGAAAGATTGACGAAAAGAATCCGCTTTACGAGATGGCCAAAGACGCCATGGTTGAAATTGACAGGTACCTTGCAGACCAGAAGCAATTCAAGGCAGATGGAAAGGCGGACGAGATTATGGTCTATGCGCTTGGCCAGAACGGGAACTCCGACTTC
>JBDRJJ010000052.1:0-2036 GCA_043815135.1 Microcaldota archaeon
TTCATGAAAGATTCGATACCATTCGAAACGGATCAGCTCGCCGTCCTGGGGGTGAACAAGAACGGCGATGCTAGTTTGGTGTATGCTGGAAAACCAGTTGTGCTTTCTGCGGGAGGGCACGTTGCATTTGAAAAGGATTCGAAGGTTGATGTATTTGGGAACTGCACTCTCAGCGTAAAAGAAACCGTTGTGATAAGGGATTATGGATTCATCAGGGAACCTGGAGAAAGGTGAAGTCGTGAGTGATACGTTCGATTCTGAGCACCGGAAATTTGTCCTGGAACTCGCAAGTAAAGACAGGGGGCTTGCCGACATTGTCGATGATAGAGCGCGACTCTGCGCACATGTGAGGAAAAAACTCGGAGAGATAATATCGCTTCAGAGTCTGGACAATCTCCCTAACTCGGATGTTTCAGAGTGTGAAAAACTCAATGATTACCAGCTCGTGAAAATTTCATGGCTTCTCGAGACGCTTGAGATGAACTCCGATTTCAGGGCTAAAATCGGGAGCGAACTTGAAAAGGACTTCGAGGACCGCGAATCTGCGCACGGCGGAGTGATTGCCTTCAGGGAGAGTTCCCTCCGCATCCTGATGGTTCCTGGAAAACCCCTGCTCAAAGGCCTTTCAGGAGCTTCGAAGAACTATGAGAACTATTCGTACAGCCCGGTTGAATTCAATCTGGAGCCGCAGCACTTGTTCGTGTTTCATTTCCATGCATTCGAGGAAGACAACTCGAAGTTCGCGAGCCCCACTAATTCGGACCTGAAAGAAGCCGAGAGAAGGAAGTTCGATGGTCTCGTATTCACCAAGATATTCGGGAAGAGGTTCGATGTGGACTATTTCTATGTCGGACGGGACATTGAAAACAGGCCGTTTGATGTAGTGCTGGACTTAGGGGTCTACGAGTATTAGGTTTAAATTAATTAGATTCTGAATATAGTTATGACAATTGCAAGGAAATACCAGGAGATTGAAAGGGAGGACGGGAGTGCGATTATTGACGCAAAGCTTTCTTTTAGCATAACGAGCGCCGCAAGCTCGGACTTGTCGAGATTTCTGGATTTTGCCCGCGCAGCCAATGTCCCGGTTCAAGAGCAGCTTGCCGCTAAGATTGTGAATATTGGAGCTCACCACATGTCGGATAAGGTGATTAAGGACGTGGCAAGCCTGATAAACACGGCCCTAGAGGATTACCGGAATATTAATGCCAATAGCGCGAAAGAACTTGTGATGGTCTCATTGGCGATGCTTGCTGCCCAATACAAGGACAGAATTGACTTTTCTATTTCAACCTCAGACCTGAAGAGGATTCAGGACAACCCGGAGATTCCTCCGGAAGTAAGGGCGGTTGCTGAGCAAACGAAGGACACTGTGGAGTATAAGCGGTACTTGGCGGTGGAAAAACTTTTCGAGGAGATAAAGAGGATAAAACAGGAAGAAACTGCAAAAACAGCCCAAACCCAGTCATTCAAGAGCGCCTAGTTTTGCTGAGATTGTTTCTGCAAGGGAAGCTATCTTTTCATAGTCAGCTTGCTTGGGCCTCGCTTTCGCTTCCACAGAACCCAGGAGTTCTATCCCAGTCCCTGCAAGCATCTCGGAAACAGCCTTTCCCGCAGACGGGGCCCAGCCGTATGAACTCAGGACAGCGGCGTATTTTGCAGGCGGCTTCAGCCCCTTGACCAGGTATGTTGCGAGCATCCCGGAAGGATGAACTCCCTGGAGGAACGTCGGCGCTGAAACAACAATGCACGCAGTATCTACGAGGTCGCGCGCGATTTCCCCGAGGTCTGCTCTCTGTAGGTCGTAGATAGAAACTACAACGCCCTTCTCCCTTAATTTCTTCTCAAGCTCCTTCGCCATCTTTTCAGAGCTGCCCCACATGCTCACGTAAGCGATGAGGACGCTGTGGGCGAGTTTTCCGGACACCCAGCGGGAGTAGAGCCTTAGGATGCGCTCCGGAGTTTTGAATATTATGCCGTGCGACGGTGCAATCATGTTTACTTCAAGCTGCTTCAGCTTCTCGAGCGCCTTCGCC
>JBDRJJ010000053.1:0-3673 GCA_043815135.1 Microcaldota archaeon
GCAATCCTGATAAAAAGCGAGAGCTCGGGAGAGCTCTTGAGCCTTGTGGAAGCCGCAACCTTATACGTAAAATGCCGGGGAGATGTTGAGAAAAAAACGATTGAACTCGTAAAGGCAGCAATGAGCTTGCTTCCAGCGGCGTCGGAAATAAGAAAGGGCAGCTGCTTGAAGCCATAAAAGAGTCCAGGAAAGCGCTTGGGATGCTTGTCAGCAACAAGAACGACCATGACGACCCTCTCGCATGCGCGTTCAGGAATCTCGGGCTCGCTGTTGAAACTTTTGAGAAAGACCGGAACGGGACTATTTTTTTGGAAATTGCCGCAACGAAGTGGCTGACGGATGGGATGTTAAGCGGATATAGAGATGCTGTTGGAAAGAGGGCCCGCAAGGCCACCAGCAATGTAACCTCGAGTATTTACAGGACCGAAACCGAACACCTGAAGGCGACGCATCGATTGGCTGCAAATGCCGCTAAATCGGTTGGTTGTGAGGAGGAAACTCTTTGGGAATTGTTTGAGGCGAAAAGGATTGGTGGGGAGATACTTCGCCCCAGCCCTGATACTGAACAGCTGTGGGTCGATAAAAACGATGTAAAGAGGCTGAGGGGGCTTAACCGGAATCCGAATAAGGAAACCAGGGGGTACAACAACCCGATTTTCTACGAGATAAGGGGGATTGAGAATCCTGGAGAAATGATTGAGGCGGCGGTTCTCGCTCTCGAAAGAGACAGGATAACGAACTCCGGCTTTGCCCAGATTGCGAAAACTGCACCGGGGGCAGTAGGAAAAAAGAAAACCGAAATCCGAGATAATCTTGACTCTAAGAGAAGCGAACATGAGATGGAGGATAACCAGGCAGTTAGGTGGATGCTCGAGCTCGAAATTAGGATGCTTGAGCACATTCTTGGGTTGCTCAACCAGCCCTAGCTTTTAACATTCTGTTCTTCCAGAACGAGTCCGCTCTCGACAAGCTTTACGAGCTTGGAGACAACAATTTCTGCCATCCTCTTCCCCTTCTCTTTTGATATGCTCTCGACTTTTCCCCTGTAGCCTGAAGGGCCGAACACGTCGTCTGGCTGTGGGATGGGGGAGCCGAAATAGGACTTGCGGGATTCCTGCTTTGCCCTCTTGACAAGGTCAGTCGGACAGTAGTGGATGTAAAGCGATGCTTCATTCTCATCGGCGTGGCCGAGGTCCGTTGTGATTTCCGAAAGTTCCTTAACGCTCCACCACTCGACGATGCACGCCTGGAAGTCCTCGCCTTCGGAATCGAGCCTCTCGAGCGCGTATTTTAGCGGGGAATAGTTGCCCCCGTGCCCGTTCAGTATTAGTATTTTTGAAAAGCCGTTTCTTAAGAGTTCCGAGCAAATCTCGTAAACCGACTGCGAAAGCGTTTCAGGGGAAAGGGAGAGTGTTCCAGCATATTCCCGAAGCGAGAAGCAGTGCCCATAATGGAATGTCGGGAGGACGAGGGCGCCAGTCTTGTCTGCGACTTCCTTTGCAAGCTCTCCCGGGATGAGCGAATCGACATCGAGGGGAAGGTGCCTCCCGTGCGCCTCCACTGCACCCACCGGCAGGATTACTACTAGGTCCTTCTTGCTCGCTTTCTCTGCCTCTTCCCAAGATAAAGAAGCGTATTGCATCGTATTCGCCTAGGCTCCCTTCACTTCGGTCTTTCTTATCTCGACCCTCTTCACTGGAGCAATCTTTTTTACCCTGTTGAATACCCTTGAAGGGAACTTCCCGAAGATTATCTCCTGCTCCATCTGCGAGAAGGCCATCTCCTTCGACCGTTCGTTTATTTCTGAGACGGCCTCGGCCCTTATCGCTCTCGCGACAGGTGTGCTGATTCTCCTCGCGGTGAAGACAACTCCTTTTACCCGGAGAGACACCCCGTCCTTTGTTGTGACATCCTGAACAATGCTTATGACGCTTCTGCCCCTCCTCACCAAGGTCTTCAGATAACCCTTGGAGAGCTCGTGGCCGATGAGCCTGGTCTGCGCCGTCTTGCCCTTCACTGAGATTACCCGAAAGATTAGGGAAGCGAAGCTCTGGGAAAGGTCGCCCGTGATTTCGGCGATGCTCACCCGTATTACCCTGCCCGTTAGGTCCTTGTCCTCAAGCGCAGGGATCTTGCCTATCTCCCTGCCCTCGAACATCTCGGGCGCATAGACGGTGTACCATGATTTCATTTTCCACTTGTCAACAGTCTTGCCTTTAACCATTCAGTCACCCCTATTTAACCAGAAGCGCAGCCTTGTCTGGATCGTATGACCAGCCGACCGGGAGCTTCCCAGAACGCACGTAATAGCGCGCGAGTCTCTTAATCTTGGATTCCACGTGGAGTAGCTTGGTCTTGTTGTGGACGTCGGACCCGTTAGCCTCAAGATGCTTCCTCATCCTCACTGCCTTGGTGATGAGGTTCAGAAGGTCTTCCGGGTACTCCATCTTGGCCCCGCTCGCCTTCATCATCTCGGTTATCGATTTTCCAGTGATGTTCTTGACGCTCGGGATTCCGTAAGTGTCCCTGAGCTTCTGGCCGATTTTCGCCGAGCTCACTCCCTCCTTTGCCATCTTGGCTACGAGCTCCTCGACCTCAGTCTTGGAGTACTCAACCCAGTCTGGAACGATTTTTGTGGGGGGGCGTTTCGAGCCTGACTTCCCCCTTTTCTTTGAGTGCATTTTTGCCATTCTATCAACCCGTTTCTTTCTTTTTCTTAAGCCACTTCGCAAACTTTTCCAGTGCATCTCTCCTGTGGGAGAGGAGCGCTTTCAGTTTCTCGTCCTCGGCAAATGTCTTATCCTCGCCCCCGGGAACGAAAACGACGTCATAGGCAAATCCCTTCGAGCCCCGCTTCTTTTTTGAAACCGAGCCCTGGCACGTGCCAACGAATGTCCTGATTCCGCCCTTATCGGCATATGCTATTGCCGTGACGAATGTTGCGCCTCTTTTTACGGTGCCTGTCATGAGCTTCAGGATTCCATCCGCCCCGAGCTTTTTGAAAGCCCAAGCCGAGTATGTTCCTGGAAACCCATTCAAGGACTCGATAAAAAGTCCTGAATCTTCAACGAACAAAGGCCTCTTCAGCCCCTTGTACGCAGCGCGCGCAGCACTTGCTGCAATCGCCTCGCAGTCCTCGCCCCTTTCCTCGGGAATCGAAACCGAAGCGTGCTCTATTTTAACGCCGTATCCTTTTAAAATGCTTTCGGCTTCCCCGAACTTGTGCTTGTTCCTTGTTACGAAGAGGAGAGTCATGTCAATGCCCCAGACAACCTATGTTGAAAATATTATAATCGAGTCGCTTTTCTCTTTCGAGTTTCTCCGCCATGCCAGAAAGTATCCGCTTCTTTAATTTT
Source organism: Microcaldota archaeon (assembly GCA_043815135.1). GTDB lineage: Archaea > Micrarchaeota > Micrarchaeia > Burarchaeales > JAKAKT01 > JAKAKT01. The sequence continues at coordinate 3,357 of JBDRJJ010000053.1, forward strand.
AAGTAATCGTCTTTCCCCAACTCGACATTTCCAATTGCATGCCTGAGATTCTTTGTGTTGAAGCAGAACATGGAGTCATGCACGTTTTCGCAGTTGTGGCAAAAATAGCAGTCCGAGCATGTGTGTGAGTGGCTGACTTCGAAGCATCTCGTAAGGTTCTCCGACTTATAGCATTTCAGGCATAGTTTAGATGAGAAGACGAAATCAGAGCCAAAAATATATCCCGATTCCCTGGGCCACATGCAGTAGGCGCAATATTTCGATTTCATAAGTCCGGCTCCGCGGTAACAGTAGCTGGCAAAAGCGTAGAGAATGCT
>JBDRJJ010000054.1:0-4142 GCA_043815135.1 Microcaldota archaeon
GACAGGAGACTGGTTAAGCGACTCCTGTTTAGAAACTGTAATCTTAACATCCCAAATAAATTTGTTCTGGTATGGGACTTCGGAAAGAAGTATCTTGACTCCCATATCGTTCTCAGCTATGAAATCATTGACCTGCTGGACCTGTTCTTGCGTAATTGGGTCAGTGTTGAGCCACGTGTAGGCGGACTTTTTGTTGATGCAGTTGACAACGAGTTCTGCGTCGAGCTTCGACACACCCATACCTAACAGCTTCTCGTGAATCTCAACTGGAGTCATCTCCATCTGTAAACACCTCTTGGTCGCCTTCTTGTCCTCTGGAAATCCTTGAGAATCCTTTGAACGCTATCACTTTTGTTGAGGTTATATTTAAACCTTATTAATGTGTCGTTCTAAAATCGGACTATGCTTGGGGAGGATTTCTCTAAAAGAGCGGTTGAATTCTCGCCAAACGCAAGGCTTGCCATCGCAATTCCGAGCATCATAATTTCGTTGCTGGTCCTCGGCTTTTTGTTCTTTTTTGCGCTCATCGCAGCGCTGATTTCGCCGTTTATACCGTTCTTAGTGTTGGCACTTGGCGTTGCTCTTGTCGCTTTCGAGTACTGGTACTATGGGGAGTTCCTGAAAAAATTTGCATTTGAGCTTAGGAACGACCATTTTTTTTCGAGGAAAGGCGTGTTCAAGGCAAGCTACACGATGCTCCGATACGAAAGAATTCAGGATATCCACATAAACCAGTCGATATTCGAGATGCTACTAGGTCTTTGGAATGTCTCGATATTCACTGCAACTGCGACTGGGAGGGGTTCTGAGAACATCCCGGGTCTCTCAAAAGACAGTGCAGAGGCGTTCAAGACAGCGCTATTCCAGAAGATAAAGAGGGTGAGAAAAGTTGTCGACTGAAACGCTCATAGGCAAATACCCGCTCAAGCGCGAGAAGATAATAAAGAAGACTCTCGGGCTGTTCGTCGGGATAGGGATTGGGGGGTTAATTTTATTCCTCGTTGTAGCTGCATTTCTTTTCGAAATCATCGGGCCTCTTACAACAATACTGCTCGGAGCATTTCTTGTGCTTGGGTTAGCTGCGGCAGTTTACTGGTATGAAAGCGAGTATTACCGAAAATACTTCTACGATTTGACCGAGGAAGGAATCGTCGTAAGCAAGGGAGTTTTCACCACCCACCGGGTCATCGTTCCCCCGAACAAAGTCCAGGACGTCTATCTCGACCAAGACGTCTTGGACAGGGTTTTTGGACTATGGGATCTGCACATTTCAAGTGCAACTGAAACATCCGGGACAGAGGCGCACATAGATGGAGTGAGCCAGGAGAATGCGAGTGCCCTCCGGGAAATACTCATGAAGGCTCTTCTCCCTGAAAAGGAAACGAAGACAAGCGATACTGCTGCCTCCCCGACTTCAAGCGATTTGCAGAGAGGAGGGGCGCTCCTGAAAGAGATAAGGCCAAGCGGGATGGGCCTCGTCGAGATAATAATAGGCGGCATAGTGGGGTTCGTCTTGCTGGTGGCTTTCATGGGACCTTTTGGACTCCTCCTCCTCTTGCTCCTCCCATTCGTGCTTCTCTGGTCTTACCTTGACTTCACCGTTCTCAGGTACGAGCTTCGCGAGGAAGGGGTGTTCATAAGAAGCGGGTTCATCACGAGGAGCGAGAGACTTTTCCTCTACAAGAACATTCAGGACGTAGAGGAAAGGGCGATGATATGGGACCAGATTCTCGGATTGAAGGCATTATCAATAAAGACGATGACTGCGAGCTCGACAATTTCCGCGAACATGTCTTACTTGAACGCTTCAATAGCCCCTGGGCTCAGGGACGAGATAATAGCGTCCGCAAAAAAGGAGAGCCAGAAAGCCGAGAAGAGGGCGAAAGCTGAAAGGCCGGCAATCGCCTCGATTGCAGCAGGAATGCCTTCTCTTGCGATGGGGGCCGAACCTGAGAAAGAGAGGCCGAAGATTGAGGAGCGCGAGAGGCCTTACCCGAATAACTTCTACAAAGGAGCGACGTATCTCGTGATTGTTTATGGCGGGTGCTTCGCCATCATTACAATACTCATTGCCCTCGTTCTTTTGTTATTTGGACATTGGGGAATTGCAGTTCTCGGTGCCGGTGCAGCGATTCTAATCACATTGCTCTTTGCTGGTTTCACTTTCGTGTCTGCTTTCATCATGGTGATTTCTTACGTTTACACGATTTCCTCCGATTTCGTCCTGATAAAAACAGGAATCTTCAACATAATAAAAAAACAGATAAACTACAACAAAATCCAGGATGTCGAAATCAGGATAGGGTTCTCCCAGAGCTTCGCGAAGCTTGCAACGTTGAAGCTTGAAACGGGCTCAAAGGAAGCAGTTGGGAAAGGGCACGCTCAGTCGTCAATCACGCAAAACGAGGTAATTCCAGATCTTCATTCCGGGGACGCTGAGGAGCTGAGGCAAATAGTCCTCGACCAGATGAGATTTTCTTACAAGGGTATCGGAGCGGCGCCTCTCGTTAAAAGGATTCCACTAGAAGCAATAAAACCGCTAAAAAAGACTTTCTGGTGGATTTTCTACTCAATCCTGGCACTTGGCGCGGTTGGAATCGGGACGTTGTTCGGTCTTCCGGTCTTTGTCCTCGGAGTGCTGCTTCTTTTCCTGGGTTCAGCATGCATCCTCAAGTACGCCTACGAATACGAGTACTATAAGAGATACTTCTACGACCTGAACGACGATATTCTCGTGATAAAGAAGGGCGTTTTCGGCTCCCGCGAGCTGATGGTTCCATTCGAAAAAATACAGGACGTTTTCATAGACCGGGACTGGCTCGACCTCGCCTTCGGGCTCTACGACGTATACGTAACCACCGTTTCGTCCCGCTCCATCCTGAACGCGCACATCGACGGAGTTAATGGGAAGAATGCCGAAGCAGTCGCAGAGCTCCTGATGAGAAAAATAAAAGCATAAATAGGTGGAGCGGGGGCGCACGGCATATTAACCCAATCTCCGTTTTTTGTTCCGCCGCCCCAGGCTTTTGGTAATTTCTACCTCCCACCGTTCTGTCTTGCCTTTCGGCAATCCAGCGTGATACCTGCTAACTGCATCTTGGGAAAGAGCGGGTACCTTTAACGCTCCTCCAAATCCTCAGCACATTAGCAGGGGTTCTCAGGTGATTCCTGATGAGCCATTCGGCCATCTCACTGCTGTCCGGCCCTTCCCGTTTCATCTCGATTTTTCCCATCCACACCGCCTCCCACTATACGAAGCCTTTGATTAACGACCATTTGGCATATCCGCTTCAGTTCATTTGCTTGCACCAGAAGCGGGGACCTTGACAGTAAGTCTCACAGTATTCGTGTCCCCTGCTCCGGATTTCCCGGCTCTTTCAGTCGCCTTATCCAACAATTGTTGCGCTGCTCCTACTACGCCCCCAGTTTCGCTAAGAACGACATCATAGCGCCACCTGTTCCTCTGGAACTCGGTAGCACTGACCTCATCCATTCTCGGCATCACTGCATCATGGACATACCTGAAGGCCTTCCCCTTCGCAGCATCCCTCTCACTCGCGTTATGGAACTTTCCATCTCCATTTTGCCTGTAGAGGGGTTCTCGCGGGCCAAGGGACCTGAATATCTCGCCCTCCGCAATCCTGGGATTCCCCATCATCTTCTCAAAAAAGTCAGTTGCAGTTCTGGCCTCGAGTCCCGTAGGCTTCCTGAAGCGCCCGTTGCTGTCCTTAACCAACACATCCGGCGTTTTCATGCCTGTCATCGCAGTCATTGGAATCACCTATCTCCTCGCAGCGACCTGGTTCATTTTTGGTTCGCTCATCGGAGTTCGGTCGGATTCCGAGCCAAACTTGGCTTCGGCTCCGAAAAAGTTCATTCCTGGCTTGTTCATCGCCTGAACCACCATATCCTGCACTGTTCCAGTCCCCTTTCCATCTTCCTTGCCCTTTACAACCATTGAAGCACTCATCCACACACCCTCCGTTTTTTGTTTTTTCGATCCGACTCAAAATTCAAACAGCTCAAGCTCACCTTGTCAGAAACCACGCGGCAACCCGAAACAAAAAATAAAATTCCAGGCGCCGCTCAAATGCCAATAAGCAGAATAAGCGCAAAAAGGAGGATTATGGCGTGAGCTACGG
>JBDRJJ010000055.1:0-5507 GCA_043815135.1 Microcaldota archaeon
CTTCCTCGGTTATGAATCCGTTCTTGAGGGAGTGGTCGACTTTTCTCTCGAATTCCTCCTGGTTCCTGACTATGAGATAACCTCTCCCCCCCCTTGCTCCTGGAAACTTAACCATGGACGGCACATCAATATTTCCCGTCCTCTTCACTTTCGGGGTTTCAAAGCCGGCTTTCCTCATCCATTCAAACATGTTGTCTCTTGAGCGCTCCCAAGCGAGCGACCGGCGATTCCCGAAGACCGGCACTGGAAGGTCGTCGAGCTTCTTCCCAAGGTATTCAACAAAAGAGCCGTGCGGGATAAGAATCACTTCGTTCTTCACGAGTTCCTCTGCCCGTTCAACTATATCTGAGAACCAGTGCACCTCCATCATCTCGTCCGGGGAAGCGTTTGGGAAGGATTTGTAGAATTTCACGTTCTTTTCAGTCACTACTCCAAAGGTCCCAAAACCCTCTTGCTTCGCCCCATGAAAAATCTGGAGGCTCGAGTGCGAGCAGCAGGTCGCGATTTTGGGCCGCTTGTATCCCTTCAGAATCCTGTCAATCTCTTCCTTCTCAATCATGCCAACAACTCAGGTGACGCATTTCTCGAGCATTCCCGCATCCAGTGCATCATTCAATTCAATCGCGATTCTCCTTCCGACGCTCATCGACTTCCCGTAAAGGTACTCTGCATATGGGGTAAACCTAGTCCCTGGCGAACCGGGGACCCTGAGGGAAACGTCGAATATTACGGGAATCTCGCCCTTTTCATCCGGGACAATTGTCCCCTGCAGTGCAAAAGGCCCGATGATTCCCGGGGGATATGCCTCCTTGCAAGCCCCCACAAACTTTTCCCCGATCTCAAAAACTTTCTCGAGCAGGCTCTCCCGGAGGGTGCATGCGATGTGCCCGACCTCAATCGTCTTCATCTCGATATGCTTAAGGGCATCATTCTGCTCTTTTGCAGGAAGCCTCAGTATCCCGTCCAGGTTCGTCTGCCTCCTGGTATCGACTCCGAGGAGTTCCAACTCCCCGTGGACTGGCGAATAAAAGTAATTGAAGTTGTACTGCGCCCCCACAACGTACTCCTCGATGACAGCGTTCTCAAGCCCCTCTTTGGTCACAACCCCCCTGGAAAGCATCTCCCTTGCCCTTTCCTCATACTCCTTAGGGTTAGACGCAAAAAAGAAAGCCCGCTCGTAGCTTCTTTTTGCCTCAGGCGCCTTGATGATTGCAACTCGGTCAATATCGCTCGGGCTCTTGAATTTTTTTGGAATCCTTATGCCCGCTTTCTCAAGCAGATAATACTGGTTCTTTTTAGCGTCCCTCTCCTCGGCCCTTAGCATCGTCCTGCTTCCGAAAATCGGCACCCGGAACTCATTTTCAATAGCGTCATACCCGACGTAAACAGCAAACGAACGGTTCGGAATGAACACGGCGTTCTCTTTTTGGAGTCTCGAGATGACGTCGTTCTTTGCCATGTCCTTGAACTTATTAAGAAGGATGATTTCGTCTATCACTCCGACCCTTTTTGTGCCCCTATCCCTAGCCTTGTAATATTTTTCGTAGGTCGCCTCCCTTCCTTTCTCGCAAAGGACGATGCTCTTGAGCCCCTCACCTTTCGCGCCTTCCGAGATGTCTAACGCCGAATGGCTGCCGATAGTTGCAACACTAACTCTCCCATAACCTTTGACAAGACGCTGGATGTCTCCCCGCTCAATCATTTTGCAAAACCTCCCACGAAACGGGGTTTTGGTAAGTAATGCCCGCGCTTGTTTATAAGTTTTCTGCTCCATTTTACAAGACATGAAACACCGGCTCGCCGCATTCCTCGCTTTCCTCATACTTGCGTTCAGTGCGCTCGTCCTATTTTATGGTTCAGCAATCTCCGGGGGAGAGGCCGCGAGCCCGAGCTACTTCACTGCCTGCGGTTGCGGCTGCTGCGCGGACGTCGAGCCCCAATCCCAGTGCCTTTACCATTCAAACCTTGACAGCATCGAGTCAGTAATCTCAAAGGACGTCGAGATGGCAAAAAGCCAAGATTGCCCGCTCATTGGCTGCAGCATCCCCATAAGATACTCATACTGCGACTAATCCTCAAGTGTTAAATACTTTTTCCGTGATAACAGTTACCTTGTTCTGAGGTTTCAAAATGAAGCAGGCAACTATCCAACCAACCCAGCAAAAACCAGCGTTCTCGATTCTCCACCCAATCAAATCGATTGCCGCTCTTCTGCCTTCCAAGCTCGCAAAAACCTCGGATGGTGTTCACGAGCCAAAGCGAACACGCCTCAGTGTCTCTTTTGCGGGAGCACTCGTTACAACTGCCCTGCTCGCTGCAGTGGTTCTCTTCTTCCCGAAGGAATCGAGTGCCAAGCCCCCTCCGTTCTACAAGAACACTTCCGCCTTTACATACTGGCTGCTGACGCCTGTCGACGGAATGGACGGAAGCAAGACGGATTTCTGGGTGAAGGAGGGGGGCGCGGCTTACAAACTTCCCCTTTCTTTTTCGATAAAGGGCGCGAAAATATCTCCGGCAGTGATGGTCCTTGGAGGGGTTACGAGGTGCGAAGGAGTCCCGATGGCGGAAACCGACTTTGCAAAGTTGGCCCTGACAATAAATGGAACTAGCGGGCACTACACACTCTCTCTAGGCGCAAGGAGGATTTTTGTCGAAACCAAGGAAGTCTCTTTCAAGGCAGGCCCGAGAACGATAACTATCCCCCCTGAAACAATGGGCGACTGGGACTTCGGTGTGCGGGGCGAGTGGGCCCGGGGCCGCAAGGAGCCCGGAACAGTGCGTTCAATAAAAACGGACGCAACAATCTTCAACGCAAATCAGGAGGTTCGGGCCAGTTACTGGGTTTTCTCGAGTTCAGTCGGCCTTGCCGGAGGATGGGGGTTCAGCCTATCCGGTGACACGAAATCAGACAATGTCTCGCTCGGATTCGACAAGGCCTTCGTCGGGGGCAGGGGGAAAAGGATGCTCTTAGTAGGCGGCGGGTATGAACTCGAAACCAATTCCCCGTATGTTTATGTGGGCGGGATGCTCGGTCCTGTAATGGTATTGGCCACTCGTCAGTCTGAAGTCGGGGACAAATCCTACCATCTCCTGGCCACAGTAGACCCAGTCGGGGCGTTCAACCTAGTAACCGGAAAGGGAAACTCGAAACCCGCCCACGGCCATTAGCGCCCCCCAACCAAGAGAAGCACGGTTTTTATAATTTCTCTTCCATAAGCCCCTTATGAAACACAATCTTCTTGTTAGTCCGAACTGTTCCGATCTCGCGACCCCGAATTTTGAGTTGAAGCAGTTCCAGGATGGGGAGAGTTATCTGCGGATACCCCAGATAAAGGAGCTAGAGGGAAAGCACGTCGTCCTTCTTCATAGGATATACCCTAAGCAGAACACGTCTATCATACAGCTGCTCCAGGCAGTGTCAGTGGTGAAGCCCCTGGCAAGCAAAGTCACGGCCATCGTCCCATACCTCTCTTACGCGAGGCAGGACAAAACGTCCCAAGAGGGGGAAGCAGCAACAGCGAGGCTGCTCTCAAAGCTTAGCGTTCAGACGGGCCTTGACGAGCTAGTGACTTTCGACTGCCATTTCATAAAGCACGGCCCGGGAAAACACGTTCACGAGGGCCTGAATATCGACCACAGGACAATGATGCCCCAGCTCCTCGAGTACATCAAGCCAAAGGCGGAGAACCCGATACTGGTCTCTCCAGGCAAGGGAGCCGAATATGTGGTGAAAAAAGAAGGCGGTGTCGTAATGGAGAAGACAAAGTTCGACTACACGTCCGGCAACATAATCCTCAGGATAACTGAGGAAGAGAAGCTCGATTTCGACGTTTCAAACAGGGACGTTGTTCTCCTTGACGATATGATTGCAGGGGGGGAGACAATGATTGCCGCCGTAAAGGCGTGCAAGAAGGGCGGGGCAAGGAGAATCATATGCACTGCTGTTCACGGTCTCCTAGTGGGCTACGCGTTTGACAAAATCAGGGCGGCAGGGGCTAGGGAAATAATCGTCTCTGACAGCGTCCCTGGGCCCGCTTCCCAAGTGAGCATCTGTTCAGGGCTCAAGGATTTCTTTCAATAGGGTTTTATATATTGCCTTCCATTCATTAGTCTAGTGTGGGAGTCTGAATGTCAAGGGCTTAGCCCGGGGCCAAAGATGGTTAGATGAAAACCGAGGTAATCCCCGCAATCCTCGTTAAGACGAGAGAGGACCTTTTGGAGCGCATAGGCAGGGTTTCTCATGCAGTTTCCTCGGTCCACATCGACGTCATGGATAACAAATTCGTCCCTAACCAAACTGTCGGAACAAATAACTTCGAAAGCCTGCCAAAAGGAATCGCCTATGAGTTCCATTGGATGGTCAAAGACCCTGAAAAGGAAATAGTGAAAATAAAGGGCCCGCATCTCCACATCGTGCATGTTGAAGCAATAGGGGACTGGGGGGCCATAAAGCGAGCTGCAAGGGATTCCGGGGGGAAGCTTGGAATCGCATTAAGCCCGTCAACCCCCATTGAAAAGCTCGAGCCCTACATGGAGGACATATCAACTGTCCTCGTGATGTCCGTTGAACCGGGTTTTGACGGGCAGAAGTATATGGTCAAGGTCGAGGAAAAGGTAGAATCCCTAAGAAGGAGATACCCGAAGCTCCACATAGAAGTCGACGGAGGAGTTAACACCGAAACAGCAGTTGGAGCGACTGCTGCTGGTGCAGACAGGCTCGCAGCTGCAAGCGCAATATTCAACTCAAACGACGTTCGCTCAGCAGTCCAGTCTTTAAGGGAGTCTGCAAGAAAAGGGAAGGCAGGTAAAAGGTCGATAAGATGAACGGGGAAAAGCCAAAACAGACGCTTCTTGAAACAGAATCCGGCCCAACAGCAGCCTTCTCCAAAATCACCGATATCCGCAAGCTTAATCTGATTTCCAACAACATCCGCCAGAGTGTCGTGAAAATGCTCCATAAAGCAAAAAGCGGACATTCGGCAGGCTCCATAGGGCTCGCCGATATCTTCACTGCCCTTTATTTCAATGTGATGAACCACGACCCAAAGAACCCGAACTGGCCCAGCAGGGACAGGCTCGTTCTCTCTAACGGGCACGTGTGCCCTGTTCTATATGCAGCAATGGCAGAAGCAGGGTATTTTCCAAAAGAGGAGCTACTGACCCTGCGTCAGCTGGGCTCCAGGCTCCAGGGGCACCCGCACAGGGGTTCGCTTCCAGGTATTGAGAGCACCTCCGGGCCTTTGAGCCAGGGACTGTCAATAGCCGTCGGGATGGCGATTGTAGGGAAGAAAGAGAGAGAAAGAATTGGAAAGTCTACTGCGTCTGCTCGGATGGAGAACACAATGAGGGTCAAGCCTGGGAAGCAGCGCTGCTGGCCTCAAAATATAAGCTTGGCAACCTCATAGCCATAATGGACAGAAACAACATCCAAATCGACGGCTTTACAGAGGAGGTTCTCCCATTAGAGCCCCTTTCTGAGAAATACAGGGCTTTTGGCTGGCATGTGA
>JBDRJJ010000056.1:0-3754 GCA_043815135.1 Microcaldota archaeon
GCGCTATTCTGAAACTTAAGGACCCGAGAGCGTCACTCCTGCTCTTCAAGAACGGGAAAATAATCTGCACGGGCTCGAAGAGCGAGAAAGAGGTCAAGTACGCTCTCGAGAGGGCAGTGAAGCTTCTTGCGGCGCATGCAAAAGCGAGACCGGCATAGGCTTATAAACCCTTTTTCCCATAAATTCTGTTTGGCCAGCGGCCACAGGAGAGAGGAAACACCCGAACCCATTCCGAACTCGGAAGTTAAGCTCTCTCACGATGTTGCCTGTACTGCCTTCGCAGGCGGGAACGCGCATTGCTGCTGACCACTTTACGATCATTAGCGTGAGCTTATAGTACATAATTTTCGCCCTGCGTTTTCGACCTACTGCTCCGACTCCCTTGTGTATCTATTGCGAAGAAGGCCATTGACCCGTTCCTGCTCCTTTCCAGAAAGGGCCTGATAAACACACGCGCTTTCCCCAACTATCTTCCCATCCTGTTCGACTTCTGCCACTGCGACCATCAAGAGGAGGCCGGAGTTTTTCCACTTATTAACATATCCCTGCGCAGCCTCATCATCCAGGCCGAATGTTTTCATTACCTTGCCGACAGCCTCGAGTCCCCAGTCCATTTTCTTGCATACGTAAAGAGGGCCTCCCCCTAAGCTGAGCATCACCAATTCCAGGGACTTTCGTTCACTCTCCGCGGCTGTGCCCGTAGCATCCCCAGAGTTTGGCCCGTCATTCCTGGAATTTAGCGAATTCCTTCCGTAACCCGAGTCACCTACCCACGTGTTTTTGGTTTCCCGGTCATTCCCGCTTCTAGCAGTAACCGGGGCCTTGGCCACCTTCATAATTCCTTCGAAGCTTGTGCCGTCTTTGATTCGCTTGAATTTGTCGAGTGCACCCGATACCCTCAAAAGGTCATCTTCTATCCGGCTAACTTGGGCCTGCAGCGCGGGCGCATAAGTAACCCGGTTTGCGCTGCGTATATCAGTCAATAGTCGCCCCCTCTCTAGAATGTCCGGGAGCCTTTGTGTCCGCACCCCCAGCTCAGCTAACCGTGCTTTGAGTTCACCCAGAGGCTGGCTAAAGTTTTTTTGCGTCATTCCCTAAGCATCCTCCACAATGTAGATTCGAGTGCTTCGGCCTCGCCACGATACTGCCTGCAGCTGCAGCGATTTATTTAGATTATTTCTGCTAAGCTTTATGTTAATCATGTTCCATCAACTGCTTACCTTTCTCTAGTTGGGTGCGCTAGGTTCACTTTTTTGATGGAATCTACGCTGTTGCTATAGAAAACGATGGCGTGCGTCTCCCGTTCGGTGTCCACTACAACCACCTTTGCAAAAAGCCCGACCTCGTTATTGACTTTATGAATGCTTCTCGGCTGCTTCTCGAGCTCTTTAATGTAGTGCGCATATGCATTCTTAGCAGTTTTCGCAGTAATCTCATCAGAGCCGGAGTCAAAGAACATTTTATTCATTATCCCGAGCGGAACATCCTTTTTCTCCTCAGTTGTGAAAACAGCGATGAAAACCTCGCCCCCGAGCTTCATCTCTCTCAAAAATGCGTCTGGCTTGCCGTACCTCATTCTCGCGAGAGTAGGATTGCTTCCCTCAATGCCGATTCGCTCGGCATTCTCCAGAGTCATCTCCGAGTCCCGTATATCCTTATGGACTTTCCTAGTAATCTCCATCATCTGTTTTACTTCAGGAGGAAGGTCTCTATTTTGGACTGTGTCTGTTCTGAGTCCCATCTCCCTCAACTGTTTGTCAAGTGAACTCTCGGCAGTTGGCCCAGAACTTAGTCCAGTCTGGGTGCTCTTGGCAATTCCCTCGCTCCCTGGTTTTGCCCTCTGGATTGCGAGGTCGATTCCAAGCACTGACTCCACATTTCTAATTGCAATCTCAATCGGGACAAGCTTCGCGTTGATGAGCGTGCTCTCGAGCGGAAGCATGAGGTTTCGTTTCCTGTCTTCTGAGAACGCCCCGTCTTTTATCGCATTTGCGAGCGAATCCAGCTTGTTAATAGCAGCTATCGCCCTGCCTATTTCTTCAGAATTCGCAGTGGAGACGGTTTTCCCCAGGAGCGCTCTTATACGGGCTTCATGCTTTCTGAGGAACGGGCTTTCGCTTATTCTTCTGTTGAGTTCCACTAACTGCGTTTGCAGATTTCCTGATCGGCCCTTCTGTTCCATAAATCACTATTACAACAAATCACGAATAAAAAAACTTAGACGGCCAAAATGTTTAAAACCCGCTTCCATACATAGAAAAAACGATAAATCACTGAACCATTGCCAAACCGCCGAACACCGCCATGCCAGCAGCCCCGACTCCCATCGCTATTCCGCTATGGAAACCCATGTGGTCAAGTCCCAGTGCGCTAGTTGCGTTAGTTACCCCTGCAAGTGCAACCATTCCGCTTGCAATCATCCCTGCTGCCGCGTTTCCGAATTCAATTCTGCTTGCCATAACATAATTCCCCTATCAGAGTATAAAATACTAACCCTAAACCCACCGGCAAAGCGAGAGCGAGAACACCCTAGGGGGGCTCCTCTTATGGGATGTTGAAGTGACAGCCTTATGGATTTTCTTTACCTTCTCCTTGCTTCCGACTTCTTTTATTATGTCCCTCCCGTTCATCCCACCTTCTAGGAACATTGAGAGCACTTTATCCGCGAACGGATACGCAAGACCCAGCTCTCCCTCATCCGTCTGCCCACTCCATAAGCCAGCAGTGGGTGGTTTCTCTACGATTTTTTCCGGCACCCCAACGTCCCTTGCCAGTTCCCTGACCTGCCATTTGTACAGGTCGCCAATCGGGAGAATATCCGCCCCCCCGTCCCCATATTTCGTAAAGTACCCGAGGAGCAGTTCCGTCTTATTCCCAGTCCCGAGAACGAGGTAGTTTTTGCTCGAGGCTGCACCGTAAAGCACAACCATTCTAGTCCTCGCGGCAATGTTTCCAACTTCCACATTTCCGGGTTTTTTTCCCCCAACAGATGAAACGATGCTCTCGAGAATCTCGACTGCGGGTCGTATGTTTATTGTTTTGTTCCGTATTCCGGTTCTCCTACAGACCTCTTTTGCATCCTCAACCTCCTCAGGAAATAAATTTCCATTCGGCATCATGAGCCCCAAGACGTTCCTGCTCCCGAGAGCCTTTTTTGCCAGAATCGCGCAAACAGCAGAATCCACCCCGCCACTCACCCCAAGCGCAACCCCCTTCCTCCCACTCGCCTTGACATAATCTCTTATTGCGCCTGCAATCCTTTTGGCAGCCCACTTCGGGCCAAAATCGCTCTCCACTATTTCCACCTGCCAGCCTCTGCTTCAGCCCTTCTCAGCATAAGCTTCCGTATCTCCTCAATGATAATGACGCTGCTCGCGACTCCGATGATAAGGACCCAATCCTCAAGCTCTATCGCGGTAGTGTGGAAAACCTTCTGAAGGTCGGGCGTGTAAATTATCAATACCTGGAGAACTGCCGAAGCAACGAGTGCCAGCATAAGGTATTTGTTCCTCCAGAATCCTTTGAGCATGGAGTCCTTGTCCGACCTGCAGTTCAGGGCGTTGAAGAGCTGGAAAACGACGAAGCCTGTGAACGCAATTGTTCCGGTCTCAAGAGGGTCCCTCTGCTGCGCCAACAGCAGGAGGAGTATCGTTCCGACGCACATCATCGTTCCAGTAGTCATCATCCCCGGAAGAAGCCCAGAAATGATGTTCTCCTTCGGGTTGCGGGGCTTAATCTTCATTATCCCCTCTCC
>JBDRJJ010000057.1:0-5937 GCA_043815135.1 Microcaldota archaeon
CTTAATCTTCATTATCCCCTCTCCAGGCGGCTCAAGGCCCAGCGCAAGAGCGGGCGGGCCGTCCATTATCATGTTTATCCAAAGCAGCTGGAGCGGGGTGAATGGGAGCGGGAGCCGCGTGAAAGTAGTTATGAACATCGCGCCAACAGCAGCAACGTTTGTGGAGAACTGGAATCTCACGAAGTTCCTTATGTTGCCGTAGATATTCCTCCCGTATTTCACTGCGCGGACAATCGTCGCGAAATTGTCGTCCGCGAGGACCACCTGCGAAGACTCCTTTGCAACATCGGTTCCGGAGCCCATCGATATGCCGACGTCTGCTTTCTTTATCCCGGGCACGTCGTTCACTCCGTCCCCTGTCATCGCAACAATGTGTCCTCTCCCTTGGAGCGCGCCCACTATGCGGAGCTTCTGCTCAGGAAGAACGCGGGCATAGATGCTCACAGAATCCGAGAGGGCGGCAAGCTCCCTGTCGCTCATGGACGTGACATCGGCCCCGGTGAGCACCCGGTCGCCTTTCTTGAATATCCCGACCTCCCCGGCAATCGCGCTTGCAGTGAGCGGGTTGTCGCCTGTAATCATCACCACCCGGATTCCAGCGTCCTTGCATTGCTGGATTGCTTCGCGGACTTCCTCCCTGGGTGGGTCAATCATCCCGACAAGCCCAATGAATATCAGGTCCTCGTCGAGCTCCTTATTCTCCCTCCATTTCCGTTCGAGTTTCCTGTATGCGAACGCAAGGACTCGCAGGCCCTGTTTTGCCATAGCTTCGTTTTCCGACGACAATCTGCTGATGTCGGCCCTCCTGACGGCCCCTTCGCCATCCTCAGTGAGCATCCGCGTCGAGCGCTCGATTATCGACTCGAACGCCCCCTTCACATAAACTATGCGCTCGCCTTTCTTCTCGTTTACGGACACCATGAGCTTCTTTTTCGAGTCGAACAGGGGCTCCCCGTCGCCCGGGCAAGTCTTCCTCATCCGTGAATAATCGACCCCGGCCTTCTCCGCAAGGACGAGGAGGGCAGCCTCCGTGGGGTCTCCCAATGCTTCAGCGCGCCCCCCTTTCCTGGAGATGCTTGATGCGTTGCATACAACCGCAGTCTCCAAAAGCACCTCAAGCGCGCCAGACGGTTTCCCTATGGGTTCGCCGCCAAAGAATACTCTCCCCGGTCCGTCATACCCTTCCCCGCTCACTTCAAATTCCTCATTCCCAGCCAGGATTTTCCTCACAGTCATCCTGTTCTGGGTGATTGTTCCAGTCTTATCCGTGCATATGACTGTAACGCTTCCGAGCGACTCGACTGCGAGGAGCTTTCTCACAATCGCATTCCTAGCAGCCATTTTTTTCATCCCTATTGCGAGCGTTATAGTGACCGTAGTCGGAAGGCCCTCCGGGACAGAGGCGACTGCAAGGGTAACTGCGAGAAGGAACATCTCCTCCCAGGGCTTCGGGTAGGCAAATGTCCCCAACAGGAAAACAGAGATGCACGCGGCTATCCCGACGAGCCCGACCCTTCTTGCCAGCCAGTCGAGCTTCTTCTGCAAGGGGGTCTTGTCCTCCTTCACCAAAATCGTCTTGACAATCCTACCCATCTCGGTGCTCATGCCAGTGCCCCTAACGAGGCACGTCGCCTTGCCCCTCGCAATCACAGTTCCCATGTAGAGGAGCTTCCCCTCCCCGTCAAAATCAGCGTCCTTCTCCACAGTGGTCGATTCGCCGGTGAGCATCGACTCATCAACGAGAAGACTGGTTGACTTCAGGACCTCGAGGTCCGCAGGCACTTTGTCCCCCTCTGCCACCACCACTATGTCTCCGGGCACGAGCTCCCTCGTGTCAACACTCTTTTCCTCTCCGTCCCTCACTGCCCGCGCCTTCAGGGCAGTCATTTTTATCAGGCTCTCCATCGCCTGCTCTCCCTTGTATTCCTGGATGACGCTCAAGAGCACTGAAATCATCGCAGCTATGAAGATGGCAACAGCCTCGAGCATGTCGCCGATGAAAAGGGACACTGCAGCTGCTGCCAGGAGAAGCAGTATTATGAAGTTCTCGAACTGCTCGAGGAAAAGCCCGAGTATCGTGACCTTTCCCTTTTTCTCCAGCTCGTTGGGCCCGTATTTCGCGAGCCTCATTGAAGCTTCGGCGCTTGTAAGACCTTTCAATTCCAAAGGAGCCACCTAAACATAATCGCTTATCCTAGTCTGCCCGCGATTCGCCACACTGTCATTCTTTTCCTGCTGCCTTTTAATTTCTTCTTTTTCCTCCGCTCCGGAGTCTTTCCTCCCCCCGCCTCCACTCATTCTTGAAATCACCCTTTTCATTCGCTTCTCCTTTTTCTTCGATACCCAGTAATATGTCTCGTCCCGCGTTCCTTTCGTCACGAGAACGATGACTTCGCCTGCCTTCGCCCTCGCGGTTCTCCCCCTCCTCTGTATGCTTCTTATCTCGCTCGGGACAGGCTCATAAAAAATCACGCAGTCAACAGAAGGGATGTCAAGGCCCTCCTCGCCTATCTGCGTTGCAACGAGAATATTGTGCTCCCCTGCCCTGAATTTCCCAATCGTTTCCTTCTGCTCCTTTTGCGAGACCCCGTCCTTTTTCCCGACGAATCTTATCGGCTTCAAGCCAGGAAAAGTCTCGAGATAACTGACAATTCTCTTTATCTGGTCCCTGTATTGGACAAATACGATGAAAGTCTTCCCGGCCCTCTCGCAGATGAGCTCCTTCAGCTTCCCCATCTTCGGATGCTCGACATCGCTCGCCCTCGCCATCTGCAGTATGAGCCCGAGTTCCTCGTCCTCGAGCAACCTCACGACAGCTTTGCTTTTCTCCGCTCTTCCCTCCATCCGCTCGAAGAAATCGAGGAAAGTCCCGACCCCCTGCGTCTCAAGAAGCTCGTGCGCATGGAGGAGATTGAACAGCTCCGCGTATCGCGAGAGAGCGGAATACTTCCACCCGCCCCCCGAGCGCTCAATCCTCCCCCTAAGCTCAATTAGTTTTTTCTTGGAAATCTTCTTTGGATTGCCTATGAGCCCAAGCTTCACGAACATCTCGGCCCTGTCCCCAATCAGCTTCTCAATCCCAAACCGTATCGCCCCAATGGTATCAGGGAGTTCGACCTCCACCCACTTGATGCTTATCGGCTGGACGTACTCCTTTACGTCATCATCCTCACTGTCCCGGATTTCGACCTTGCTTATCCCAAGCGTTTCCATTATCATCCTGATTTTCCGCTCATCCCCTCCGGGCGAAGCAGTGAGCGCGAGAATTTTCGCCCCTGCTTCCCGTGCCTTCCCAGCAACATACGTGTAAGCATACTTCCCAACGCAGCGATGGGCCTCATCAAAAACAACAAGTCCAACCCCCCCAAGGCTCGCCCTCCCGCGTTTCAAATCGTTCTCAAGAGTTTGCGGGGTCGCGAGGGCGATGGTTGCGTTCATCCACAGCCCCCCTCTTTTTTTTGCAGGGACCCCACCTGTAATCAGAATCACTTTTTCCGGGCCAAGAGTCATCGTTTCATCCATTGTCTTCTTGTGCTGCTCAGAAAGCGGCTTCGTCGGGGCGAGGAAAATTATTTTTTCCCCAAGGGAGAGGTGCCCCCCCATCACGAGGGCGGCAATCAGCGTCTTCCCCATCCCAGTGGGCAGGACGACGAGCGTGTTCTCGAGCTTAGCTTTCTTTGCTATCGCTAGCTGGTATTCCCTCGGTTTCGGTGCGCTTTCCTTGAAAAAACTTTCAGCCACGAGATATCCCCGTTGGGCAAAAAAAGCTCAACAGAATCCCTTTTCGCCGAAAACGCTTATTAAAATTCGCATTTTACCCAGGGTTTCGAAAGCTATATAAATTCTAATTTCCGCATCATTAGCTTGTTGTGGTTTTATGGCCGTGTTGCCAAAGGCGCCCGTTGAACGTTTAATAAGAAAAGCTGGAGCTGACCGAGTTTCCGATGACGCAGCTGAAGCGCTTGCGAGCATTCTCGAGGACCTGGCTGCGGAAATCTCAATGAAGGCAGTGAAGCTCTCGAAGCACGCCGGAAGGAAGACGGTGACGGACGAGGACATAAAGCTCGCGCGCTAGGCTAGGCGCCCTTTAAATTCTTTTTTCTTCAATTACTCCTCATGAAGCTCGATGTGAAAGACCTGAATCTCGATTTCAGCGGAACTACACTTTACCTGGATGACACCCCAATCAAGCCAGACATCAGAACTCTCGCCCAGATGAAGCCCGTCCTTTTCGACCCAGAGGCGGGAAAGGGCGACCCGAGCACTCCACTTTATCACATGTACCGCGACCTCATGCCGAAGCTCAAGGAAAATAACATACGCTACGATATAACAGTTATATTCAACAGGAACCTCGGCTCTGAATTCAACAAGACGCTTGGGCACTACCACCCGCAGGCTGTTCCCGAGCTCACGTACACAGAACTATACAACATTCTACAAGGAGAAGCCCACTATTTACTACAGAAGCCGAGGCCCGATGCCTCAATCGAGGATGCAATCCTCATAAAGGCGAAGAAGGGGGACGCAGTCACGATGCCCCCGAATTACGGTCACATAACAATAAACCCCGGGAAAGAGCCGCTCGTCATGGCAAACCTCGTTGAGGCCAATTTCTCATCGGA
Source organism: Microcaldota archaeon (assembly GCA_043815135.1). Lineage (GTDB taxonomy): Archaea > Micrarchaeota > Micrarchaeia > Burarchaeales > JAKAKT01 > JAKAKT01. The sequence goes on from JBDRJJ010000057.1 coordinate 4,626, forward strand.
CTACCACCTCTACGAGCTGAACCGCGGAGGGACATACTACGAATTGACAACAGGAAAGCTCCTTCCGAACCCATCCTATGGGACGCTTCCAGAGCTAAAAGTGAAAAAGGGGAGTTCGAAAGGTCTCGGGCCAGACGTTCTAGCTTCTTACCTGAAGGATCCGAGCAAATTCGAATTCCTCAAGGACCCCCGAGTATACAAGGGATGATTCCGTGCCCGAGTCAACCTACGTTGCGACCCCGAATATCGCAGTCGTGAAATACTGGGGGAAGCGGGACAACCGGCTGAATCTTCCGGACAACGGAAGCATCTCAGTGACGATGGATGAAACAATAAAGACCACGACCACAGTTGAATTCAGCCGGAAATTCCCAAAAGACTCGCTCATTCTCAACAACAAACCCGCAAAAGAAAACGAACTCGCCCGAGCAGTGAAGGTGCTCGATGCAATAAGGGCGAGAGCCAGAGTAAACGAACATGCTCGGGTAACTTCCACCAACAGCTTTCCAACAGCAGCAGGCCTCGCATCCTCAGCTTCAGGTTTTGCAGCTCTAGCTTGTGCGGGGACCAGCGCAGCAGGGCTTAACGCGAGTGCAAGGGAACTCTCGATATTCGCGAGGCTCGGCTCAGGCTCAGCGTGCCGTTCCGTTCTCGGGGGGTTTGTCGAGTGGAAGATGGGCTCCAAAAAGGATGGGAGCGATTCCTATGCAACTCAGCTTGCTTCTGCGCGCCACTGGCCCGAGCTTCGAAACGTCATTGCAATTGTCGACCCTGGGAGGAAAAAGATAGGCTCTGCAAAGGGGATGGAAATCACTGCCAAGACGAGCAAGCTTTACCCGGAGAGGGTGAAGGGAAATCCGAAAGTGCTTTCTGCAATGAGAAAGGCGATATTGGCACGCGACCTAGAGTGCTTCCTCTGCCTCGCGATGCGCGAATCCTCGCACATGCACGCGGTGATGCTGGATTCGTTTCCACCCATCATGTACTTGAATGATACTTCAAGGGAAATAATCGAGTCAATTCTTGAATTCAACAAGCAAAAGGGCTCGATCTGCGCTGGCTACACTTTTGATGCGGGTCCGAATGCCCACATCTACACGGTCTTGAAACACGAGAAAGAAATCCGAGAGATTCTTTCCGGAATAAAAGGAGTAAAAGAAACAATCACCTGCAGGCCCGGGAACGGTCCGAGGAAAATAAGCTAGCCAAGAATGAAAATAAGAAAAAGAGTGCGCCCTTCAGGAGGCGCTTGTTAAGCTCCCTCTATAAGCTCAAACTGTCCCGCCGACTATCAGGCCTGCAATCAACAGCC
>JBDRJJ010000058.1:0-3805 GCA_043815135.1 Microcaldota archaeon
GGGCAGATGGAAGCGCTTTTTTCAGGAGGGGCGATTGTGCCGCTCCTTGCCCTCACGATAATATTCGCTGGAATCGGGATAAAGACCTCGTTCTTCCCGCTCCACACGTGGATGCCTGAAGCGTATAGTGCCGCCCCGCACAGCGCGAGCATGCTCTTAATCGGAATGAAGTATGGGACAGGACTTTATGCGCTTCTCAGGATTATCTCCGTAATATTCGGCTTCGTTGGCTTGAGCACATTCCTCGTGATAATCGGGGTAGTCACGATGCTCGTTGGCGTCCTGATGGCGATGGTGCAGACTGATTTCAAGAGGATGCTCTCATACCACGCAATAAGCCAGCTCGGGTACATGGTGCTTGCTGCGGGCCTTGGCTCGATGCTCGGGATGACCGGCTGCCTGTTCCACGTGGTGAACCACGTGTTCTACAAGGGGATGCTCTTCCTTGCTGCAGGGGCGGTCATCTGGAGAACTGGAGAGACAGATGTGAACAGGATGGGCGGGCTTGGGAAGTATATGCCTCTCACTGCTCTCGCTTATGCCGTCGGCGCATTCTCAATCAGCGGAATCCCGCCTTTCAACGGGTTTGCGAGCAAGTGGATTATTTACAACGCAACATTCCAGGTCCACCCGCTATTGACTGCAATCGCCATTTTAGTGAGCGCCCTCACGCTCGCCTCATTCCTTAAAGTGTTCCATGCAGTGTTCTTGGGAAAAGGCACGAAAGTTGTCAAGGAGGCTCCCCTCTCGATGACTGCGCCCATGATGCTGCTTGCGCTCCTGTGCATCTTGATTGGGCTTTTCCCGGACTTCGTGCTTGTGAATCTCGTGACTCCGGCCGCAGCGGTTCTCCTGAACCCTGGGGCTTACATAAACGCTGTATTGGGTGGAATGTTAGCTTAGGTGAAAACGATGGTTGATGAAAAGGCATTCCTGATGAAGGATGTTGGGTATTGGGACGCCCTTGCTTGGGGCTCGCTCTTCACCCTAGTCCTGCTGCTAGCCTATGTGCTGTTGAGAAGGAAGAAAAACGAGCGGGAAACTGAATCCTTCCTCTCGGGCGAATCCTACGATTACTCGACCCCGCCGAACGATTTCTTCTACGGGTTTGAGAAAACGCTCTCGTGGCTGTTCAGGGGGAACGACCGGTTCCACTCGAATGTAATTAATGAGTATGTCGCATGGCTCCTCGTTTTCGCGGCAATCTGCTCAGTGCTGTTCATATGGATGTTCCTCTTGGGGGTAAGGGTCGTATGATGAAGAAGTTCCTTGCAAAGTCGCCCTGGGTCTTCCACCTGAATACGGGCTCCTGCAACGGCTGCGACATCGAGATAATCGCAGCTCTCACCCCCCGGTATGATGCTGAGAGGGTTGGGGTGAGGCTTGTCGGCTCGCCGAAGCTCGCGGACATACTTCTCGTTACCGGCCCAGTTACGAGGCAGATGGAAAAGAGGGTGAAGAACATCTACGACCAGGTCCCGTGCCCGAAAGCAGTTGTCTGCGTCGGAGTGTGCGGGTCCACCTCCGGAGTTTTTGACGGCGCGTATAATATTGTCGGGGGAGTCGACAAGGTAATCCCAGTTGACATTTACGTTGTTGGATGCCCGCCGAGGCCTGAAGCTATAGTCCTCGGGGTCCTGAAGGCTGCAGGGAAGCTTGCAGAGGGAAAGGAAAAAGCTGGGAAAAAGGGAATCGAGAAAGCTCTTGTGGAAAAACCAGTGGTCGGCCCGAGCCCCGTAGTTGAGAAACCACAATAGGTGCAAAAATGAAAAGCAGCAAACCAAAGGGAAAGCCGAAAGCCTGCGAGTTCGAGCTAGTGGGAGTCAACGAACTTGCGAGAAAAATAGGGGAAATTTTAAATGGAAACGGAAGGCTTGCAACGATTACCGGGTTGGACACCGGGGAAAGAATTGAAGTCCTTTATCACTTCGAGACTCCTGAGAAGATGCTCACCTTCAGGGTCCCGATTGATAGGACTAGCCCATCGATTGAGACCATCACGGGCATCATCCCGGGGGCAGTCTTATACGAGCGCGAGATTGCTGAAATGCTCGGGGTCGAGGTGAGAAACCATCCAAGGCCGATTAACACGTTCATTGCTGAAGATTATGCGGGACCGCCTCCTTTGAGGAAGCCGGACCCAAAAACCCCCACACAGTGAGGGATATGACAACTGAAGCGAAAAAAAACTCGGGAGGCGCTCGAGCGCCCGGGACCAGTAGGGTCGAGTAGGAGATTGTGTTTATGACAACTGAAGCGAAAACAAAGGAAGGCATGAGGATTCCAATCGGACCAATACACCCGGCCCTTGAGGAACCTATACACTTCTCATTCCTGGTGGACGGAGAGCGCGTGCTTTCCGCAGACTTCAGGCTAGGCTACAACCACCGCGGGATAGAAAAGCTTATGGAAGCGAAGGACTTCAACCAGGGGGGATACCTCATAGAGCATATCTGCGGCATCTGCTCCTACACGCACAGCTGCTGCTACATACAGAATGCGGAAAAGATTGGCGGCATAGAAGTCCCGCCCAGGGCTAGGTACATAAGAACGATAGTGGGTGAGATGGAGAGAATCCACAGCCACCTTTTGTGGGCAGGCATCGCGGGAGAGGAGATTGGCCACAAATCGCTTTTCATGTATGCATGGAAAGCCCGCGAACTCATCCTCGATTCGCTTGAAGAGATTACAGGGAACAGGGTGAACCACGGGATAAACTGCATCGGGGGGGTTAGGTACCCGATTGAACCCGGACATGTCGGGAACCTTATCGAGAGGCTCACGGAGCTGTATAAGAGGATTGAGTATCTTGAGAGGATATTCCTCAATGACCCGATAATCGAGAGAAGGGTCGCCGGAGTCGGGGTTCTTACGAAAAACGAGGCGAGGACCCTTTGCGCCGTTGGTCCGACTGCCAGGGCATCTGGGGTTGACATCGATGTCCGGAGGGACGACCCATACTTCGCTTATGGGGAACTGGATTTTGATGTGATAACGTGGGACAGCGGGGACGTGTTGGGGAGAACCGCAGTCCGGGTTCTTGAGCTCAAGGAGTCAGTCAAACTCATCGAGCAGGCACTAAGGAGCATGCCAAGTGGGCCACATAAAGTAGATGGATGGAAAATACAGAGGGGGGAGGCTGTGAGCAGGACTGAGGCCCCGAGAGGCGAGGACATCCATTACATGAGGGTGGACGTGGGCAACAAGCCTTCCAGATACAAGGTGAGGGCCCCCACTCTTGCGAACATCCCTTCAACTAAGGCGATGTTCAAGGACGAGCAGATTGCAGACATTCCGATAATAATCGCAAGCATCGACCCTTGCATCGGATGCATGGACCGGGTTTCTTTTGTTGATGAAAGAGGAACCGAGAGGTATGTTTCTTTCAGGGAACTTAGGAAAATGAGGGAGAAGTAAAATGGAACCTTACGAGCTCATTGGAGTTTCAATAATCGTGGTCGCCTTCGCATTCATAATGGGGATAATCCTCCAGGGGATTCAGAGAAAACTTGTTGCTCGGTTCCAGAATAGGATTGGCCCCCCTGTGCTCCAGCCGCTTTATGACATCCTGAAACTCTTAAACAAGGAAACGATGGTGCCTAGGAATGCCGTGAGGTTTGTGTTCATACTCGCCCCGTTCATTTCCCTTGCAGCGATGGTCACCGCAGTCCTTCTTGTGCCGATAGCAGCCTTCACTTACTGGAACTTCAGCGGGGACGTGATTGTGCTCCTCTACGTTGTGGTTCTTGCGAGTATTGGGGTAGTGATTGGCGCTTCCTCTTCCGGCTCGCCCTTCTCGGCAGTG
>JBDRJJ010000059.1:0-5208 GCA_043815135.1 Microcaldota archaeon
TCATTGCGACGAATGAGTACGGGGCGCCCCTCCAGGACGTGAATCTTACTTTCGATGAACGAGAGCTCCAGACCAATGTGAGCGGAGAAGCGCTGTTCAAAGGGATTCGAGTATCAAAGGGGACGCTCGTTGGGAAGTATAGCAGTATGGAGCGCACGGCCCAGGTGGAGTTTTACGAGGAGTTTGCAACAAAAACACTCGTGTTCCCATCAACTCCGCTGGTGATAGAAAAAATCGCTGTTAAGACTGTCGACCCATATGAGCAGAACTGCACTGTGATTGTCAGTTGCATGGCGAGGGACGAACGAGTGGCACTCTCGAAGATATCGATGGGCCTCGTTTATTCTAAAAATGGGGGGGAGTGGAACTCCGTCACTCAGAAGAATGAACTCGGGATATTTGAGTTTGAAATCCCTTGCTCTGCCCCGCTCGAACTCTCGTATACACTCACTGCATCAAATGAGTACGGTTCGGCCAAAACTCCGATTTATAACATGAGTATTCCTGCGCCTGTTGAATGCCAGGCAGACGATGAGAGAGACTGCATTACCGGGGAGGGTTGCCAGGGGACGCAGGCATGCGTATCAACCTCCTGGGGGCAGTGCATGGACATTCCTGACGATGGCTGCCCCGTCAGAATTCCAGCGGATAACAACACCAAAGATAATAACACTAACGGGGGGCCATGGATTATACATCTCCCAGAAGGGCTTGACATTGTGCTGGTGGTGTTCGTCCTCTTGGGCGCCGTTGCCCTCATCGGGGGGCTTGGGATATTGGTTATAACGCAGCGAGAAAAAGTTACTGGAATTTTTGAAAACTTGAAGAGCGGAATCGGCGCTATGAGGCACGTCGACAAGATTATCGAGAGGGCAGACAAGGAGTATGCACGCGACAAGCTTCCTGAGAAGTTCATGAAGGAAGGGAAAACGGACGAGTTTTTCGGTCTTGACAGGGAGGATGGGCCTCCAAAGCAACAGCCGCCCAAGGACGACCAGCCGAAGGGCGATGAGCCGCCCCCTGAAGAGAAAAGAAGCAAAAAGGAAAAGACCCTCTGGGGCAACGAAGAGGAAAAGAAAGAATAAGCGGGAACTGCTTAGCCCGAGTATGGGCCGACCGAGTTTACTTTAGCCTGATTGCATCTAAGTTCATGGGCGCCCTGGACTCAATATGGAGAAGCCTGTGGATTGTTCTCGCGAGGTCATCGCACTTGCTTTCCTCCCCGTGGAGGGTGAAAATCCGCTCTGGCATCGGCTTGAGGTTCTTTACAAAACTCACTAGCTGGTGCCTGTCGCTATGGCCGCTGAACCCCTCAACAGTCTCAACCTGCATCTCCATCTTCAGGGTCTTGAGCCTTCCGTCTTCCCCGAGCATCGGAACCTCTTTTGTCCCTCTCTGGATTTTCCGGCCGAGAGAGAGCACTGACTGGTACCCAACGAAAATGAGCATGTTCTTTGGCTCCTGGCACATCATCTTCAGGTATTCCACAGAAGGTCCGCCGCTCAACATGCCGGAAGGAGCGAGGATTACGCACGGTTCCCCGTCCACTATGGAGTTCCTGTTGTTCTTGACTGTCTCGAAAATCTTTGATTCGAATGGGCTGTTATTGGACAGGATTCTCCTCTGGACATTTGGCCTCAGGTACTCCGGGTACGCCGTGTGTATGGCCGAAGCCTCGAGAATCATTCCGTCTAGGTAAATTTGAGGATTGAAATCTGGATTCCTCTGGGCATACTCCTCGAGAACAATCATTATCTCCTGGGACCTCCCGACTGAGAAGACGGGGATTAGCACTTTCCCTTTGTTCTGCAGGGTCCTCGAGATTGTTGAGATTAAGTGCTTTTCGATGTCCACTCTTTGGGGCATAACGTCATCGCGCCCTCCGTAGGTGCTCTCCATGAACATTGTCTCGACACGCGGGAACATTGTATCAGCGGGGGGGAGAAGCCTTGTGCCCCCATACTTCAAGTCTCCGGTGCACACGAGGTTGTGAAGCCCCTCTCCGATGTGGAGATGGACCTGTGCACTCCCCAGGATATGGCCGGCATTGTGGAAAGTGAGTTTTACCTCTGGCGAGATGTCCGTCACCTCCCCGTAGTCGCGCACGACGACATTGTTGAGCATCTTCTGGATGTGCTTGTCCATGTACGGGGCCTTGTGTCCAGCTTTGTTCACTACCTCGATGTAATCCATCTGCAACATTATCATGAGGTCCCGCGTGGGCGAGGTGCAATAAACTGGGCCATCATATCCGTAAGCAAATAGGTACGGAACGAACCCGCTGTGGTCCAGGTGGGCATGGGTAACGATTACTGCGTCAAGCTCGTCTAGGGCCAGGTTCATCGCATTCAAGTATGGGAACCCCTTGTTCGAGTCCATTGTCTCGGAGTTTACTCCGCAATCGACCAGAATCTTGTTGTTTGGGGTCTGGACTAGGAGCGACGAGCGGCCAACCTCCCTAAAACCGCCTAGGGCAGTAACCTTCACCCAGTCGCTCTTTGTGACCGGAGTGCATATTTTCTTTCCAAGTGTGCTGAGAAACTTATGCCTTTTTGCGGCGTTTTTTAGGTATGAACCACGCACTCCCTTTATCGTTTCGGATGGCATTGTCGGTGTCCGAAGGATTCTCGGGGCCCATTTTGTCTCGAGGATTATCCTTTTGAGGGTCATCCCGCCTTTCCCGATTACCAAGCCCGGCTTTAGGGCCTGTATTACGACTTCCGAAAAATCCGAGTTGAATGATATGTCATCGACACCAGCTTCAACCGGTATTGCCTCCTTTATCGCCTTGAGTGCCTCCTCTAGGGGCATCAGGGATTCAGAAGTGCTTCTGACAAGTATCCGCTTTCTGAGGACACCGGCTATCTTTCGTATTAGGTTGTCATCCGCATAGAAAGCGTTGATGTTCTTGAGGTAGACGACAATGTCCGGACCCTCGTAATCTACCTTTGAAAGGCCGCATTCCGGGGGCAGCATCTCCTCTATCTTTTTCTGCAGTTCGTTAAAGTTGTTCGTAAAATCCGCTCCTTTGTTTAAAATGCGAGCACCGGAGAGGTGCCCATGATTGTAAATAACCGATAGTTGACTACTCAAGGATTTTCTTTATCTCCTCTTTCTTGTACTTTTTCAATCCGGCTTTAGTTATCGAGACAAGATCTACGCCCTCTCCGCTTGCGCAGTCGCGCTTCATGGCAACGGATATGGCTCTTGCGGCAATCGGCAGGTTCTCTTTTATGGGTTTTTCTGAAACATAATTGTCCTCAAGAAGACCGTATGCTATGGGAGAACCGCTCCCGGTAGAGACGAATATCTCCTCAGTCATCCCACCTAGCGGGTCGAGATTGTATATCCTCGGGGCATCATCCATTCCCCCTATTAGGATCTGGACGTAGAAGGGAAAGAACTTGTACTGGAACATGAGGTTTGAAGGAAGGCTTGAGGCGGAGTTCACGCTCATGGGGCCCCCGCGCTTCAGTTTGTAGAGCTGTATCTCGGCGCGGATGATTCTCACGAGCGCCTGAGCATCTGCAACTGAGCCTGCAATCGTCATTGCCATCCTGTCGTCTACTCGTGCTATCTTCTCAACTTCCTTGTTGGCAATAAGATAGCCCATTGTAGCCCGCTTGTCGGCAGCAAAAACAACGCCGTCAGAGCAGACCATTCCCACCGTAGTGGTGCCTTTCATAATGGCATTCTGGTCCATTACTGATCACCTTTCAAAATTACTGGTCCACGTGAAAATCACGTAGAATAAGCTTTTTACAACTCTCTTTGTGCACGTATAATTATTAATATTTATGCCCGGGTTCATCGCGCCCCGAATATCACACGGATCGTATTATCTGGAGCCTGACGTCCTGGCCATTGCCGTTAAGTTTGCTAATCTTTCCAGCAGCTGACTTCTCGCCTATAAGCTCGAGCCATGGGGCGAAGTGATTGCCCTTCACGTGGAACATGACGCTCTCGATTGGGGCGTTTTTCACCACCCGGATGAATTCGACTATGTTCTTCGCCTTGCCGACCGCTCTTCCGTCCGGGGTCGTGAACACGAACTCCTGGCCGGGCATGCAGTCCACTATCTTCTTCGCTGACGTCGAACCCATTGATGAGCCATTCTCAGGCTTCCTGTATGTTCTTGCCATACCGACACCCCCACAGATTAACTAAGAATAAAACAAACTAAAAGCATTAATGAAAGGAAAGGAGATTTTATAAATGTTAGGGTCGGTTTTTGGTTTTTTCCTACTCGATTTTGGGTTTTCGCCTTGAGAGCTCGTCCCTCGCAATCACGTACATTGAGTGGGACCATGCGAGTGGGAGGGCCCACCTTGCCGAGAAGTCCTCGTTAATCTGCTCTGGGAGGAGACCGAACTCGTTGGCGGACTTCTCCACTAGGGAGAGGATTTCCTCTGCCTTCCCAGTATTGCCGACTGAGGAGTGATACCACGAAAGCCACGCAGTCCCGAGCGGCCATACTCCCCCTTCTTTTGGGTATTTGTCTCCTGCGTACCTCGCAAGGCCGTGCGGCGAGAGAATCTCCTTTTCAAGCTTTTCCACTGTTTTAATCATCTTGGGGTCAGTTGGCTCGACAATTCGAAACGGAACTGCAAGGCCGAGCAGGCTCATATCAGGAATCGGGTCCCGCTCGTCTCCTGCAACTGACCTGACGAACACGCCTTCTTCCTCATCGCAGAATATTTTCACGAACTCCTTCTTCAGTTCTTCTGCAACGTCGTTCCAGTTGTCACGCTCATACCCCAAGAATTTGGCCATCCGGTGCGCAGACTTTAGCCCGCCATAAATTGAGGCGCATGAGTAGGCATGGACTCCTGAGCGCTCCTCCCATAAATCAACTGAGAGGCCGGGCGAATAGAGGAAATCCACAAGGTACCTGGCATTCTCTTCAACGCTCCAAAAAAGCCTCTTCATGAGGCCAGAGTCAAGGTATGCTGAGTGGTGCTCTTCGAGCGCCCAGATGAACGCTCCGACCTGGTCGATTTGATTGGACCATGAGGGGCCCAGCGTCCCGTCAAGGTAGTAGCGCTGGTTGAAGTTCCCCTTCTGCCCGACTGTCGCGAGCCATGTGAGGAGCGCATCGGACCTTCCCTCCATTCCGAGGAGATCGTATGCCCGTACCACATAGGATGCATCCCTGGGCCAGCAATAGCCGTAGCCCCCTGAATATCTGTACTCTGGATCGAACTCAGG
>JBDRJJ010000060.1:0-2380 GCA_043815135.1 Microcaldota archaeon
GGTGCTCGTTGCAAGGGTTCCTGCCCCGAAATTCTTCCATACCGATGAAACGCACATAAGCAAGCTCGACCTCCCAGACTTGGAAAGGCTTGCAAGGAAAAGCGGATTCAGGAAAGCCAAAGCATATGTCTATCACTACCCGTTCCCATTTGAAAAGTGGCGCGAGGAGCCCTATAAGTCCCTCAACTATGTGCGCGGCCTGCCATTAGTAAGGGAAATATTCGACTACTCCGCTGGGCTTAAGGGCTTGCCGGCTTACGAGCTTGTGCTGGTTGCGATGAAATGAAAAAAATCCTGTTCCTCAATGCAATCGACCCCTCAAGGGAGCTCCAGTCCCGCTACCCACACTTGGGCTTCGGCTACCTTGCAAGCGCTTTGAGAGAGAAGCACGGGAAGAATGCGTATGAGTTCAAAGTAGTGAACCGAGACCTCGCCAAATCACTTGCAGAGTTCAAGCCAGACCTCGTCTGCCTCTCCTCAGTGACCCAGAACTATGACTTTGCAAAAGGATACGCCCAAATTGCCAAATCTTTCGACAAAAAACTGCCCGTAATAATTGGGGGCGTTCACATCTCTACCCTCCCCCAAACACTGGACAAGAACATGGATTTGGGGATTCTCTGGGAGGGGGAGGAGACAATAGTTGAGCTCGCAGAAACGCTGGAAGGCGGGCTCTCTCCAAGCAAACTGAAGAAAATAAACGGGCTCGTTTTCTGGGACAAAGGAAAGCTCACTTACACAGGAGTTCGGGCTCCAATCGACCCCCTTGACAAGCTTCCGATGCCTGCCAGGGATATTCTTGAAATAGACTCCCACACATACATGTTCACTTCAAGAGGCTGCCCCTATAGGTGCGTCTTCTGCTCCTCCTCAAGGTTCTGGGACAAGCTCAGGTTCTTTTCAGCAGAATACGTCGTGAACGAGATTAAGCACATAAAAGAGACCTACCCCCAGGTGAAGATGATTAGCTTCTACGATGATTTGTTCATAGCTAACAAGCCGAGGCTGCAAAAGATTGTCCAGCTGCTAAAGGAGGAAGGCCTCAACGAAAAGCTCGCCTTCTCCTGCTCCTGCAGGGCGAACCTGGTGACAGACGAAGTAGCAAAGCTACTCAAAGAGATGAATACTGTCTCAGTCGGGATGGGTCTTGAGTCAGGCAACCAGCGAATCCTCACCTACCTCAAGGGAGAAGGGATAACCGTGGACCACAACAGGAACGCTGTGAAAACCCTGAAAAAAAACGGATTGGCAGCAAACGCCTCGTTCGTAATCGGCTCCCCTGATGAAACAAGGGAGGAGATTCTTGAAACACTGGAGTTCATAAAGGAAATCAACCTGGGTTTCGTTGACACTTACGTTCTGACTCCGCTCCCCGGGACTCCGGTCTGGGAATATGCGAAAAAAAGAGGCTTGGTTTCAGATGACATGGATTGGGGCAGGCTCGACGTATCTTTTGCGGAGAACCACGAGAAGGCAATCATACTTTCCGAAACGCTTTCAAGGGAAGAGCTGCTTTCTTTATACAGAAAATTCCAGTCCCTCAGATACAGGACTATGCTAAAGAATGCCCCCAAACATCCATTCGCTCTCGACATTCCAAAGATTCTTTCGAAAATCATCCTGCTGAAAATAAGATATGCGCTTAATCCGCCGAAGGTGGGCTGATGCCAAACCCAAATGCCTCAATAATAATACTCAACTACAACGGAAAGCACTACTTAGAAGACTGCCTCGGCTCAATCGCCAAGCTCCCGAAGGAGCCCTCTTTCGAGACAATCCTCGTGGACAATGCTTCAACAGACGGTTCAGTGGAATTCGTGAAGAAACGATTTCCATGGGCGAGGCTCGTTCAAAGCAAGGAGAACCTGGGTTTTGCAGGGGGAAACAATCTCGGGGCAAAGGAGGCGAAAGGCGAGTTCCTCGTTTTCCTGAATTACGATACAATCGTTGAGAAGGGCTGGCTTGCCCCACTTCTAGCAGCTTTCAAGGAACCTAAAGTCGCCGCAGCCCAATCAAAAGTCCTTTTCGAAAACGACCGTTCAAGGATAAACACCCTCGGAACAGATACCCACATCACCGGGCTCACCGTCTGCAAGCACATCTTCAAGGAAGACAAGGGATTCGAAAAGACTGAAGAGGTTTCAGGGTTCTCAGGCTGCTCAGTGATGGTGCCCAAGAAGATTTTCAAAGAGCTCGGGGGCTTCGACCATGATTTCTTCCTTTACCTTGAAGATACTGACATCGGTTGGAGGGCGAGACTTGCAGGCTACAAAATCCTTGCAGTTCCTGCCTCGAGAGTTTACCACAAATACAAGCTCAAGATGAATCCTGCGATTTTCAGGCATAATGAGCGCAACCGGCTCCTGATGGTGTTAAAGAA
>JBDRJJ010000061.1:0-3884 GCA_043815135.1 Microcaldota archaeon
CGGATTGGGGGGGGCATTTTTATACCATATGCGCGAAATCCTCTCAGGTGGTCCATTTGAAGCCAACTCCGATTATCGGTGGAAACTGGAAGATGAATAAAACAATACCCGAAGCCCTTGCTCTTGTTGAGGAGCTTGAGAAGCTTGTTGCACCGGCTAACTGTGATGTCGTCATTTTTCCCCCTGCAACTGCGCTGAAATTCGTCTCCGACAAGCTCGCGGGCTCGAACATCGAGGTTGGCGCCCAGATGATTAATGTCAACGACTCTGGGGCGTTCACTGGACAGGTTTCCCTCCCAATGGCCCTTGACGCCGGGTGCAGCTGGGCACTTATCGGCCACTCGGAAACTAGGACCGTGGGCTCATACCCAAACCAGGAGGACTACGTGAAAGCGCACAAGGCTGCAGTTTTAGAGGGGAAGCTTCCGATTGAGACAGACTCAACTGTCAATGCAAAAGTGAAGGTGGCGCTTGCAAAAGGTTTGAAGGTGACGATGTGCGTCGGGGAGACGGACGTCGAGAGGGCAGGCGGGAAGACGAATGGAGTAATTGAAAGGCAGGTGAGGGAAGGCCTGCGCGAAATTTCAGGCGAGAAGATGCCTAGCTTGGTTATTGCCTACGAACCGAGGTGGGCAATTGGCAAGGGAAAAACGCCTGCCACACCGGAGCAGGCCCAAGAGGTACATGGGCTTATCAGGAGACTTGTTTGCGAGATTTATGGAGAAGGGATTGGGCGGGAAGTCAGGATTCAGTATGGGGGAAACGTGAGCCCGGAGAACATCGCCCTATTCATGGCGCAGCCCGACATCAACGGAGCGCTCGTGGGGGGAGCTTCGCTAGAGGCCGTTAAGTTCTCGGAGATAATAATGAAGGCATTGGCGGTTCATTAGAGTAGAGAGTTCACTCGCCCATCTGCTCTCTCAGCTTCTGAATCAGAACCGAACTCTTGAATCTGTGCTTCTGCCTCGCCCGCTTTATGCGCACGACTTCTGTTGCAAGGCCGAGTGATGCGAGCCTGCCCTTGAGCTCTTTGGCCCCCGGCTTCTGGTCGAAGCCGAGCGCTATCACATCGGGCTTGAGTTTTTTGATAAGCTTGAAGTAATCCCTCCTATCTCCGAGAATTGCTTCATCGACGAATTTCAGGGAGCTTACGAGGTGGAGGCGGGATTTTTCATGAAATATCGGGTCCCTGTTCTTTCCGACCCTTATCGCGTGGTCCCTTGCGATTACGACCACGAGCCTGTTCCCGAGCTTCTTGGCCTCCTCGAGATATGCTATGTGGCCCGGGTGCAGTATGTCGAAGCAACCGAAAGCCATGACAGTCCTCATAGTGCTAGGTTTATCCTGAAAAATTGAAAAAGGCTCCCCCTAACCCGACCTTTTGGGAATTATCCCCAGGTAGCTTGAAGGGCTCGGCTCAAGGAGCGAATGCAAAACTTCGATTGCATCGGCATCCCTTGTGCAGCTTGAAATCAGGCTCGCTATCATCCGTTCAGAAATCCTCTCCCTGGATTCTGTTGCCTGTGAAATCATATGCTCACCATCCAGCCCCCTTGGGTTTTTCGCCAACCACCCTGAAGAAGAATGACCTGGCATAGCGGTTCAGGAGCGCTTGCTCTTCCTTCTTGGAAAAGCGTATCAACGTGGTGCAGTGCACCTTGCCGTATATTGATGCGGGTGGTCTAGCCATACAAGTCACCGTGTTATATTACTCGGTAGAGGTATATAAAGATTCGTATTTTGTAAAAAATAGGAAATTAACGAAGCGCTTCCAAAAGCCTTGAAATTTTCTTTCGGTCTATCTCTCCCTGGGAAAAAACTTTGATGTGCCTCATCATTTTCCCGTTTCCCTCTAAAAGAGAGGTCTCTTCTTTTGAAAGCCCTTCGAGGCAGAAGCCGATGTTCACGTGATCCTTGAGAGAAACGATGTAGCACTTGCCCCCGTACCACGGGACGCCCATTTTCATCTCTTCCTTGACACCTGGCAGGGCCCCGAGGATTATTTTCCTCAGTTCCAGGCAAATCTCCTTTTGGGGCGATTCCTGCTTTCCAATGTACGAATCGACTGTCTTATCCATCGCACCAGTCCCGACTGCCTTTATGGGTAGACCCTGTTGAGCACTCTCGGAAACGGGACTGCGTCGCGGATGTGCTCGAGATTCAAGGTCCACTTCACGAGCCGCTCGATTCCAAGGCCGAAGCCGGAGTGGGGCACGCTCCCGTATCTCCTCAAGTCCACGTACCACTTGTAATCCTTCTCCTCGAGCTTCTCCTCCTTCATTCTAGCTAGAAGCTCCTCGAGGTCCCAAATCCTCTCGCTTCCACCGATGATTTCCCCGTGCCCTTCTGGGGCGAGCATGTCTGCGCAGAGCACGTAGCCTTTCTGTTCTGGGTCCTCTCGCATGTAAAAAGCTTTTGCCCCCCTCGGGTAGTGGTGAACGAACATCGGCGTTTTGAGGCCCTTTGTGAGAGCTGCCTCCTCGTCGGCCCCGAAATCCTTCCCCCGCTCCATGGAGAGGCCCATCCCCTCGAGCTTGTCGCAAGCATCCAAGTAGCTCATCCTCGGGAAAGGCGGCTTGACTGCGAGAAGGTCCTCCGGGTTCCTCCCGAGTGCTTGGAGGAGGCCTGGATGCTCCTTCCCGAGCTTCTGGCAAACATAGCTCACCATCTCCTCCTGGACCTTCATGTTCCCCCCGTTATCCACCCACGCCATCTCGGGCTCGAGGTGCCAGTACTCGCACAGGTGGCGGACAGTCCTCGAGGGCTCTGCCCGGAAGCTCGGGGCGAGAATGAATACTTTCTCGTGGGAAGTGATGAACGCTTCGTTATAAAGCTGGCCGCTCTGCGTGAGGTATGCGGGAGCTCCGAAGTAGTCGACGTTGAAGAGAGTTGAGCCGCCCTCGCAGCCCGCTCGAGTTATTATAGGGGGGGACAACTCCCAAAAATCATTGGTGAACAAAAACTCGCGCAGATAGCGCGTGATGTAGTCCCTTGCTTTCATTATGTTCGTGAGCCTCTGGGAACGGAGCCACAGGTGCCTTGTATCGAGAAGGAATTCCACTGACTGGTCCTTTGCGATTGGGAACGCTTCCCCGATGTAGACTGCTGAAAAGTCGCTCGCCTTAAGCTCGAATCCGCCTGGAGCGCGCTTGTCCTCTGTCACTACCCCCGTGCAGGTCACTGAGGACTCGATGAAAACCTTGCCCGAGTCCTCGAACGCCTTCTCGCTCACGGAGTCTTTCTTGACAGCACACTGGATTGTCCCAGTGGAATCCCTTATGACCACGAAACTCATGCCTCCGCTCGACCTATTCCTGTAGACCCAGCCTCTTATCGAGACTGATTTCCCTGTCTTCTCTCCGGCTAGTATGGCCGATATCGGAGTGTATTCCATAATCACACCGTTTTTCTTGGAGCCTCAAAAATTAAAAGTCTTTTTAGGGCCTGGTGCACAGATTAAAAACTCGAAAGGCATAGTGATGGTATGATGGAACCGCCGGGGGGCACAAAAGCGGAACTCGGAAAAGCATTCCAGGAAACATTCAAAGTCATTTTCGGGGAATGCAATGTCACACTGGAGGAGCTTCGCCCATACCTACTCAGGAACCATTACCAGCCCGCAGTTATGAGGAAATCCGCAATATCTGGGAAGGATGTCGTAGTCTCGCATTCCAGATACCCTGAGGATGCGAGGTATGTTTCGCAGGATGAAATCGACTATCTCAAGAAAGCCCCGCCCCTCAGCATAAATGAGATAAGGGACATCGATTCGCTCCTCGGAGCTATTGAAGACCGGGTCGCCTATGCTGGGAACAAGGTTTTCGGGAACTCTGCTTCAATCGAAAAAGGGGACAATTGCTCTGACAGCTTTTTTGTGTATGATT
>JBDRJJ010000062.1:0-4209 GCA_043815135.1 Microcaldota archaeon
CCATGTCTATTGCGAGCTCGGAAGCCGTCTTCCCATTCTTGTCCTTTAGTCCCGGGTCGGCCCCCCTAGTCAAGAGCATTTTCGTTATTCTTGCCCTTCCGGCCAGGGCGGAGCGGTGGAGCGGGGACAACCCCTCTTCGTCTTTCACGTTCATTTTAGCGCCTTGGGAAAGCAGGAGTTTCACCATATCGACCCTGCCGAATTCAACTGCATAATGGAGCGGGGTCGTACCATCGGAGTCCCGGATATTCGGGTCTGCCCCGTTTTCAAGCAGAAGCGTTGCAACGCGGGGCCTTCCGGAAAGCACTGCCCGGTGGAGCGGGGTTTCTCCCTTGCAATTCTGGACGTTCACCTGAAATCCTTTTGAGACGAGAAGCTTCGCTATGTCTGTTCTCCCAAGCTCCGACGCCCAGTGGAGCGGGGACCACCCGTCCCTGTCCTTCCTGGTTTTCGAAGCCCCGTTTTCGAGGAGCAGCCTTATTGCTGCAGTCTGCCCTTTGCACGCTGCCTTGTGGAGGGGGGTTAATCCCTCCGAGCAGCTTGCATCCACGTCCGCCCCCTTCTCGATGAGCAGCTTGGCAATCTCGGTTCTCCCGAGTTCCGATGCATAATGGAGCGGGGTATGGCCGTCCATGTTCTGGGCGTTTATGTCCGCCCCCCTGTTTATCAGAACCTTGGCTATATCCGCTCTCCCGAGTTCAGCGGCATAATGCAGGGGCGTTCTCTCGGGAATCCGCTTTTCCTCGGTTTCCCCCCTGAGAACGGGTTCATCCTGCAACCCATACTCTTCTCGCTGGTGGGCCACTCCGTCCCGAGAGTTTACGTCCGCCCCCATCTCGATTAAAAGGGAAGTGGTTCGCGTGTGCCCGTTGTAAACCGTTCGGTGGAGGGGCGTCTGGCCCAGGCGGTTTCTCGAATTGACACTGGCTCCCTTTTCAATCAGAAGCTTTGCAATGTCGGTTCTGCCCAGCTCGGCAGCATAATGAAGCGGCGTCCAGCCTTCCAAGTCCCCCGAGTCAGGGTCCCCTCCCCGCTCCAAAATCAGGGACGTCATGCGCAGATGTCCGTTATATGCTGCTTCGTGAAGCGGGGTGAGTCCCCCGGTAAGCTTGAAGTTGACATCGGCCCCTTTCTTCAAAAGCTGCCTGGCCACGTCGAGATGGCCTTTGGAAGCGGCCTTATGGAGCAGTATATTCACTATCCTCTCCCGCGACATGAGTGCCTTATAGAGAAACAACTATTTAAAAACAAACTAGGGAATACAAACGTGCAACTCGATATCGTTTCGGCATTGTTTTTGGGGCTGGTCCAGGGCTTCACCGAGTGGCTTCCGATCTCAAGCTCCGGGCATCTCGTTCTCGTGCAGACGTTCCTCGGACTCGAAGTTCCTGCTGAATTCGACATAGTGATAATGCTAGGAACTACGCTTGCTTTGGTGATCTATTTCAGGAAGAAAATAGCGAGGCTTGCAGAAGGGCTTGCGAGAGGGGAAAAAGAGTCACTCGAATACACACTGTTCATCGCAATTGCGGGAATCTTCACCGCTATAGTGGGCGTTGCGGGGAAGCGGTTCTTCAAGGGCTTGTTCGGGGAGCCTGTCATCGTTAGTCTGCTTATTGTGGCTACGGGGGTATTCCTCCTCATAGCTTCAAGAAAAGGGAAATTTGGTGGAAGGCTGGGCTACAAAAAAGCGGGGATTGTCGGCCTTGCGCAGGGGCTCGCAGTGGCTCCAGGAATCTCCCGTTCGGGAAGCACAATCGGCGCCGCAATGCTCCTCGGGATAAAGCCAAAGGAAGCTGCGGAATTCTCGTTCCTAATCGGTGCACCTGCAATGGCAATAGCATCAGTAGTTGAGTTCTTGGGGGCTGAGCAGGCAGGAATCGAGCTTCCAATCCTTGCAGCTGGAACTGCAACTGCCTTCATCGCAGGATATGCCGGAATTGCGTTTTTCATGAGGATTCTTGAGCAGGGGAAACTTGCTTGGTTTGGCTATTACTGCGTTCTTGTCGGGGCCCTGTCCGCTCTTGTTCTTAGCACAAGTTGATTGGTTAAAAAACGCAAAAATCACGAGAAAAAACGAAATCCGCATTAACAGATGTCATACTAGTGCATACCTATTTATACCTGTTTATGGACGTTATATGCTTAATCAGTTGTTGACATCTGGGAGGATGAGTGTGGCAAGCCAAGGAATGAGGCTAGGTAGTCTCAGCATCGGCAGTACAACGTCCCCTAATTCTCAGGTACAAGAGGCTTTGCAGCGTGCTGCAAGAATGAAGGACTGTCTTTGGGAAAACGGTTCTTTCCAGGGAACACAGGCCCTGCATTACGGCGCCGGAGTGATGGGCGGCGCATTTACGAACTCAGCTTATTGGAAGGTTTCTGTTGACTCGGGCAATCTCATACGGACCATCTTTGTCGATAACAACGCCAAAACAGTGGAAGCGATAAACAATCAGGGAGGCTATACGGTCTGTGCATTTTCAGGGAGGCAGTGTGATATTGACGTGATTTCGAACGCGCGCGCACTGCACTTGGGCCGAACTGAAGCAATCCGGCAAATCGCAGCTGACCCGAGGACAAAAATCATTTCAACGAGCGTATCGCCGAATATTCTTACACTTAATGAAGGTGACGAGGGCGTTTCCCCAGTAATCAGCTCAATGACCTATGCCCTTTATGCCCGCTATAAAGCACTCGGAGAGGAAGGAGCGATAAACGTCCTTATCTGCGAGAATGCGTTCAGCAACGGAGCGCAAGCCCTTGATGCAGTGAAGCATGAGGCGACTGCGAGGAGATTTGACTCGAGTTTTTTTGACTGGCTCGAGAGAAAAGTCGGTTTCCCGAACTCCGTGGTCGACAGGATTGCGCCTGCACCAGAAGCGCTTGATTTGAAAGTAAACGGGGAAAGCCTCAGGGATAGACTAACCCGCGAGCTGGGCTATGTGGACCCGCAACTGAGAGTTGTCCAAGGACATTACAGTTGGACCCTCCAAAACATCTACCGGGATGCCTCGAGGGAGTATGAGCGCCTTCCGATTCCTCTCGTTGAAACCCAGATGCACGTCGTTGACAGGATTGAGCAATACGAGATGCAGAAGCTCCTTGTTTTCAACGGCCCCCACGCGATATGCGCTGCATTGGGTGCGCTGAAAGGATACGAGCGAATCTCGGAAAGCATGGAAGACAAGGCAATACGTGGTGCGGTCCTGAATGCGTTGTGGGAAATCACCAATGTTCTTTTTGACCAGCGAGGGTTCTTTCCGGTAAGCGAGAAAGGTTTGATTGTAAAGCAGACAATTGAGCGGCTTTCGGACCCGAACATCATAGACACAGTAACCCGCGTGTGCAGGGACCCATTCAGGAAACTCGATTCAAATGACAGATTGCTGCGTTCCGCGAAGATGGCTGCTGAGCTGAAGCAGCCGTTCGACGCACTCGCTTTTGGAATCGCCGCAATGCTTGTTTACGCAAAAAGAGACAACCCGGAGACTTCCAAGGACCAGTTTAAAGAAATCCGCCGTTGCAATCTTCTGAACGGAGATCTTGACCGAGTGGTTTTCAGCAGCCTCACTGGGCTTTCGATAACCAACCCGCAGCAGAGGAGGCTCGGGGACAGGATAATAGCGCATTACCGAAACATTGAGGAGCTTGGAGTCGAGAGGGCAGTGGAAATGATTGAGAGGCAGATGAAATGAGCACTTTTAAGCCGATAAGGCTCACTGACGTGAATGCAGGGGACGTAATGGAAGCATGGAAGAACGAGCGTCTCCCTCGTGCAGCAGTGATAGGATTCGGAAGGGTTGGAAGGGGGGTTGTCGCGCCTCGCCTCATCGATTCAGGTTATTTGACTTATGCGCTTGACAGGAACACGCCTCTTGTTGACGAGTACAAGGGGCCGCAGAAGGGGGCATACTCTGTCCTCTCGGTGAACCACGGCGCAAAGAGGGCGGAGATAATCGGGGGAGTCTGGCTGATGGATTCCAATTCGGAATTCGACAACTTCGTGAAAATGTCCTCCCAGGAGAATGTATCGCTCATAGTCACTGCAACATCCCCTATCAGCATAACTGCAAGCATTGGCGACCCGAGAAACCTGGCGAACGTCATAACTTCAGTCCTAAAAGCAAGGTTTACTAGCTATGGCGGAGAAGCAAAACCCTTGGACATCATATCCACTGAAGCGATGCCATACGCAAGCTATGCCCT
>JBDRJJ010000063.1:0-6280 GCA_043815135.1 Microcaldota archaeon
TACCTCCTTTACATCCACCTCAAGGACTACCTTGCCATTCGCTCTGGTTTTACCCTGGGCTTAGTTGCTTTTCTATTTTCGTTCCTGCTTTACGCCCTGTCTTCCCTGCCAGTAATACACGTGTTTTTCGGCAGATTCGGAATGGCGAGCGTCTTCTCTTTCATCCCGATGCTTTTCAGCGCAATAGGCCTTCTGGTATTCGCAAAGCTAAGCAATGAATGAAAAAGAAAGGGACTACCTATCTACCTGTCCTCTTGTCTTGAAAGCCCTGAAGCCCCGTGACTTCCTTCCTGCGCTCGTAAGGCCCCTGAAATCCCTTCCTTTTCTGGTTTTGGCGAGCTCCTTCACGCCAACTCTATCCCTCTCAAGCAGTATGATTTCGAAGAACTTGGCCTGCCCGTCCTCTCCGACCCAGTAGGAGTTCAGCACTTCGCAGTTCTTGAACCTCCTCGCGGCTTTCCGTTCGGCAATTTCCCGGTGGGACTCTTTTGGTGAGAAGAACCTCCCGTATTTCGACGGCTTCCTGCCCCCCCTGGTTTTCGGCCTTTTCCTCATTCCCTTGCTTATCTTGACCCTTGCAATCAAATAGCCTAGCTTAGCCCGATAACCGAGCGCCCTTGCCCTCGCGAGGTTTGTCGGCCTCTCAGCCCTCGTCACAGTGGCCTCTCTCTTCCAGGTCCTCACCCGGTCCTTGAAGATTTTCGGGCGCTCCTTGTATTCGCCGATAAACGTCTTTTTCATCTGCTCGTAAGCTCCCATCCCTATCACCAAACTTAACATTAATTCAACGCTAATCTAAGCGGAATAAGCCCACTTATTAAGGAGATTAACTATAATAAGGTTTCGGCGAAGCTTTCGTCGTCACTCGCCCTCATGGACAAGCTCTTTCAAGTTCTGCTTTTCTCCCTTCAGCTTGAGCTGCTTCGCCTTCAGCTTCTCTTCACTTTTCGCTTCCTTCTCGCCCTTCTTCTTCCCGATGTTTATGGGCTTCATCGAGTTGCTCGCGAGGAGATAGAGTCCGCCAATAATTCCGTAAGCGAATACCCGCACAATCCACTTCACATCAGGGTTCTCGCTATAGAGGAATGCGTGTAGGTCGAACACAAACGCGAGAATCGTTGCGAGCAGGAGAATGCTTCCCGCCAACAGAAGGGCGTTTGGGAGAACGTCGTCCTTCAGAATGCCCTCCGCTTTCCTGAGCCTGTCAGAATAGACTATGAACCCGAGGCCGATGAATCCATACACAATGAACTCAGCCAATAACCTTCCGTCAGGGTTCTTGTCAAATGCAAAAGTCTGCACTGTAACGAAGAAGAACAGCAGTGAAGCAATCCAAAGAAGCAGCCCGCAGGCTGAGAGGACCTTGGGGAGCGCCCCCGGGACTTTGCCCCATCCTTTGGTTATCCTGTCGTTATACGCCAACGCCGCATACCCGATAAGCCCGAAAAGGATGACCTCGACAACCCATGTGAAAGACCCCCTGTAAGTATCAGCGGTTATGTTGGCCCTTAAGAATCCGCTGAAGCCGGTCAAGAGCATGAAAACTGTTGCTAGGGCGAAAACCGCGCCTATTGGCGCAAGGGCGTTAGGCAAGCACGAGCGGAAGTCTTTCTCTTTCTCCCTCAGCTTGTCTATGGCGTAGAACGCAAGAATCCCGAGGGGCGCAAAGACCAGCGCTTCGACAAAAGCCTTCCAGACATCTCTCGCAAATTTGTCAGTGAGGTATGCATGCGTGCCTGCGATGAACAGGAAGACTGCTGGAACAAGCAGCGCATACCCCAGCGCGTAAAGCGGGTAAATCCTCCAAACACTCGTCTCCCCCTTCTCCTGCCTCTTCTTGTCTATCCAATTGAACGCAATCACTCCGAGCCCCCCGAAAATTATCGCCTCAATCACCCAGGTGAATGACGTGTCGCTGTAACTCGGGAATATCACATTGTGTATGCCGAGTATGAATGTGGGTATTGCAAAAAGGGCCAAAAGCGATGCTATGGGGGTAACTGCGAGATATTTCAAGGAACCCTCTTCATCTTCACTCCTCCTGATGTGCTCCCCGGCAACCACAAACGCGATTCCCATCACTCCGAACACGACGCTCTCAATCAGCCACCCATACTGCTGCATAACCGTGGGCTTTTTGAACGTCTCGCCAGGGCCGGTAAACGTCAATATGTCATGGATTCCGAACAAAAGAATCGTTGCGCTCGCAAACAAGAGGAGCGTTCCGATTATATACAGAATTGAGGCGAGGAAAGACTCGGTCTTCTTGTAAAGGGCGTCAACCATCATAAGGGCCACAATCACTCCGATAATCAGCATTACTGATAACGCTCCGCTGTTGAAATAATTGAAAACATGGTAGCTCGGACCGCGATCATAGTAATTGGGCGCGTATGCTCTGTCCCCGGAATACCCGCTCTCGCTCGAGCTGGCCCCAAGCGACTGCGAATAAACCGATTTGCCTGCTAGGTTGAAAACCCCGAGATACAAGACACTTCCCAAGATAACAAACAAAACAACCAATCCTATAACAAGTCCGAGAATCGAGTTTTCCTTTGCCATGGCTTAGTTGTCGTTGTTATCTTTTTTAAACAATTGTTTTATGTTCGGCAATTCCCTAAGTAAGGATTTTTAATCTATTGGTTACTAAATCGAACTATGGATGAGAGGGATTTAACAATACTCGAAGCCCTTGTGAAGAATTCTCGCATATCCTATGTCGAGCTCGCGAAGAAGCTAAGAATAACTGAAGCCGCAGTGAGGAAGCGGGTCAAGAAGCTCGAGGGAAATGGGGCAGTCAAGGGGTTCACTGCTCTCGTAGACCCGGAAACCTTGGGCTACAACGCAGTAGCAATAATAGGGATTGACACGACTCCCGACGAGCTCATGGCAGTGCTTGGGTTCGTGAAGGGCCTGAAATGCGTGAGATACGTTGCGCTCTCTTCCGGGGACCACATGATAATTTTTGAAGCCTGGTGCAGGGACCAGGGCGAGCTTTCGAATCTCATAAGCAAAATCAAGGGCGCACAAGGGGTCACGAAAGTCTGCCCGGCAATCCTCCTAAAAAGCAAGGAATTTGCGAAATAGGTGGTAGGGTGTCATTTGTCCTGGTGTATGTCACTAACAAGAACCTAAGGGAAGCGAGAAAACTCGCCACCCACCTCCTCTCGAGGCGCCTGATAGCTTGCGCAAATTTCTTTCCAATCAAGAGCTCATATCGGTGGAAGGGAAAAATCGAGAACCCAAGAGAAGTCGTTTCATTGCTGAAAACCAAGAGCGAAAATTGGGGAAAGGTTAGGGAAGAGATAAAGAGAGTTCACCCTTACGAAGTGCCCTGCATAATGAAGCTTGTAGTCGAGGCGAACAGCGAATTCGAAAAATGGATTGAAGACGAATCAAATGGGTGAAAGTTTGAGAATATTACCACTTTTATTGTTGCTGATGCTTTCTGCATCAGCTTTTGCCTGGGACGACTGCCCTTACGGGCTAGTAAATGATTCTTATCCTGGCCAGTGTGTCCGCTACGTCGACACCAATAACAACGCGGTATGCGATCACTCCGAGTCCGCACCCACTTCACTTTCAGCAACAGCACCAAAAGAAAACTCGACTGTCGCCCTCGCTGAAGATACAACTGCCGGGCAGGGAACTGGGGAAAACACAGTTCCGGATATTGCGGGCGATATCGTGTCTGCGCCCATCGACTTGGGGCGGGGGAAGAGCAAGCCATTAATCCCAAAATACATTTTCACTGAGCTTTCAATTGCGTTGCTCCTGCTCTATTCAGTTAGTTTCATCCTTTCAAGAAAAAGGGTAA
This sequence comes from Microcaldota archaeon, assembly GCA_043815135.1. Lineage (GTDB taxonomy): Archaea > Micrarchaeota > Micrarchaeia > Burarchaeales > JAKAKT01 > JAKAKT01. Next base: position 3,818 of record JBDRJJ010000063.1, read on the forward strand.
TCTCGCTAGTCCTTCACAGAAGAATCTGGAACGTTCTTCTCCTAATCGCATTCCTTGTTTCAGCAATTCTCGGGGTTCTTATGGTGCTCAGAATAAACTTCGGCTGGCCGCAGCTTCCACCCGACACCCTCTACTGGCACGTTGAAGCAGGAATTGCATTGACTGTAATCTCAGTTTTCCACATACTATGGCATTGGAAGTATTTCAAGAACCTATTGAGGAAAAACAGGCTGGAATGCCAGCCCTAAAAAAGAGGGGCTTACTGCCCCAACAACTGCTTCAGCTCTGCTATGTGCTCCTGCTCGTCCATTATGATGTGCCTGAGGTTGTGCTCAAGTCTCATGTAGACATACTTTAGTTCGTCTTTTGCACCACTAAGCTCCTCCATTATGGACATATACTTGTCAACTGCTTCCATCTCGTTCTTGAGATTGGTCTTCAGGATTTCGTCAAGAGTTTTCGCCTCGTATGTTTTCGAGATTTTCATGCTCGGCACTCCCCCGAGGTACATGCCGATCATCTCCCTGAACTTCTCCTGGTGCCCCTTCTCGTCATTTGCAATTTCCTTCAGTCTTTCAACAATCGGCTCGGAATCCTTCCCTGAAACCAGCTCCGCATGGCTAAGGTATTGTACAAACGCCTGGTGCTCGTCCTCGAGCGCACTGTTGAACAATTCAATTAGCCTTTGTTTCTTTCCCATAAAAACACCCCAAACACTATTGGTGCGGGCATTTTAAAAGAATTTCGCACATAGTTAACTGGGGATAATCATGGATAAAATATACGAAAACGCCGAAACAGGCTGCTGCCCGAGATTCGACCCGAAACCCTGGGACGGCCAGGTCATTAAGTTCAGCGATAAGCTTTTCCTGAAGGACCGTGTGCTGAGCGTTTTCCATATCCCACTAAACATGGGCAAGGTGATGGTGAGGAACATGGAGAAAATAACGCGCGCCGATGCCCTCAATCCAAAACCGCTGATGCTCTCTGATGAGAATTCTCTCTTCGGCTCGGACATCTATATCGCAGTCAAGAAAGACGTCCCAGATTCAAACATGGTGAAAATTTCGGGAAACTTTCTCTCGAAGGTTTTCGAAGGCCCCTACAGCAACATGGGCAAATGGGTAAAAGAGATGGATGAATTTGTCAAGTCCAAAGGCAAAACAGCTGAGAAAATATATTTCTTTTACACGACCTGCCCCAAATGCGCAAAAGCCTACGGAAAAAACTACACGGTGATACTCGCGAAGGTCGGCTGAATGGAATACTCTGCAATCATCCAACAAATGAAGTCCCAATACAACCCCAGGAACATCGAGGGGATGGCCCGCTTCGGAATCAACCCAAAGAACAATTACGGCTCCTCAATACCGTTCCTGCGCAGCCTCGCGAAAAAAATCGGCAAAAACCACTCCCTCGCCCTCAAGCTTTGGGCTTCCGGGATTCACGATGCGAGAATCCTGGCTGGTTTTATTGATGAACCTGCGAAAGTCACTGAAAAGCAGCTCGAAGACTGGGCCCTGGATTTTGATTCATGGGATGTCTGCGACCTGGTGTGCAGCGGCTTGTTCGACCAAACTAGATTCGCCTGGAGAAAGGCAGTCGAGTGGACAAAGCGGAAGGAGGAATTTGTAAAGCGAGCAGGCTTCGTCTTGATGGCTGCGCTTTCGGTTCATGACAAAAATGCAAAAGATGCGGACTTCGAAAAATTCTTTCCAATAATCAAGCGCGAGGCCAAAGACGAGCGAAACTTTGTCAGAAAAGCAGTGAACTGGGCTCTCCGCCAGATTGGGAAAAGAAATTCGAAATTGAACAAAAAGGCTCTCGCAACTGCTCGGGAGATTCGAACTCTTGATTCAAAATCCGCAAGATGGATTGCCGCCGATGCAATTAGGGAATTGGAAAGCGAGGCGGTGAAAAGGAGACTTAAAAACAGGTAGCTACTTCGTCGCCTTCCCTTGGTTTGCGACTGCTTCCATTGCCTTCTTCACTTCTTCCGGGTCCCCCAAGTAGTATTTTTTGAGCGGCTTTAGATTGTCGTCTAGTTCATAAACGAGCGGCATTCCCGTGGGTATGTTCAGCTCAGTGATGTCCTTCTCCGAAACATTATCGAGATATTTTACGAGCGCCCTAAGGCTGTTCCCGTGCGCAGCAATGATGACTCGCTTTCCGGACTTGACGGCTGGGGCGATTGTCTCATTCCAGTAGGGCATAAACCTGGCCACAGTGTCCTTCAGGCATTCCGCAGTCGGAATGTCTTTTGGGTCCAATCCCGTATAGCGAGGGTCTTTTCCGGGGTATCTGGGGTCGCTCTTCTCAAGCTCAGTGGGCCTGATGTCGTAACTCCTCCTCCAAATTTTTACTTGCTCCTCCCCATACTTTGCCGCCATCTCGCTCTTATTGAGCCCCTGAAGCCCTCCATAGTGCCTTTCGTTCAATCTCCATGAGTTGTAAACAGGAATC
>JBDRJJ010000064.1:0-9879 GCA_043815135.1 Microcaldota archaeon
GCAGCTTGGTGGAGCAATCAAGGACGTACGGACGTGATTAATGGCCTCAATAGCGGCGACTCAGCGCTCGTTATCAGCGGGGCAAGGAGTCTTTTGAAAGAGCCCGAGTCATTTTTAAATGTCGTAGAAATCGTCCTAAGCAGTGAAAGAAAAGAGGTTATCCCACCGTTTCTCGCCTTTTTATCCAATGAATACGTCTCAGTTGACCAGTCCGGCACCGAGTTGAGTTGTTCATCAACCATGATTAGCGCCCTCAGGGCTTTCCAAAGGGAAAATAAGAATGGGTTGGGGGAAGGCGTCAAGCCTCTGATTACTTCGATTGAGCAGGCAATAGCCGATGCCAGGCGGTTGCAGTCAGAAAGAATGGCTAATGCCCCACCAAGAGTCCTTGATGATGCGGCTCGCAACCGCCTGTGCGTGCACATCTGCAAGGTTTGCAGGCCGTGTTGCCCAGCTGGTACGATTGGCAAAGAACCGAAAAGGAATTGCGGTTCTTGCATAGATAAGTGCGCCTTAGCCACGAAGTGAAGTCATGCAAACCAATCTCCTTCAGAACATTAGCAGCATAAGGCGGTCCGCTCCAGACTCTGCGATGCGCTCAAATCATCCTTTCTCAATGCCCATAGGACCCAAAGACTTCGTCACCATCGCAAGCAGGAGTGATTCTGGCACCAAAGCCGTGACAGTGGCCCCCGCCCTAGCTCCCCGGGCTTTTATGGAGAAGCTTCTGGGAGGAGATTCAATCACAAGAATTCTTGTCCCAGAGCATACTTTCTCGAGCCCCACCAAAATGAAAATAACTTACTATGCCGGCAATATTGTGGGAAAGGAGGGCATCCACGATACGAAGGTTAGGCCTTTCCGCCTTCCACTCCCAGAAATCTTGGACGTAGCAACTCGGTTCTTGGCAGATGGGTTCGGGCGGGAAGTACCCGTATTCGGGTTCGTTGATGAGGGCAACGACAGAGTCACCATTCTCTCTTCGAGAGTATATGGCCCAAACCTCCAGGACCTCCTTTCATATGGCCAGCCGCAGCTCTCTCCCCAAGCGAAGGAAAACATTTGGTATCGCTATGGAAAGCTCGAGGGCAGGTTCTTCGAGTCAGGAATAGCGGTTCATCAAAGTTCCAACCAACATCAACCTATCAATTACATGCTCGGGGTAGATTCGCGAGACTCGGGTGTTGCGGAGCTGATTCCGCGCCTGGAAAACAGAAAAACCTCGGCGGAGCTTATGCAACAGCTTCTGTTTTCACCAGAAGCAAGGGCCATGCTTTTCATGATAGACATAGACAGTGTGCAGACAAAACTATGCCCCCAAGTGAGTGCGGAAAAGTTCCTCGAGTTCGTAAGAGACCGCATCGATACCATCGGAGCAGACATGAAGGAGCGCGATTTTGATTCCTATGTCCGGGGCGTTCTATCCGGGTGGGCAGGAGGGGAACTTGATGCAAATGACAAAGCAGTCCGCGAGCTTGTTGATGCATTGAGGAGGAATTGGTCCGAGAGCCCAGCGCTTCGCGAAAGAATAGCTGGAGGTACCGAGTTCCTGGGTCCCGAGTACTAGCTCATCGATTCGCGATATCCCCGTGCCCGGGGCAGAGGATTTTCCACTCGAGCTTCCTCAGGCGAAAGAGCGATTTTACCATCAATTTTTCGTCCCCTCCCAAATCGGTCCTCCCAACCCCGTCTGCAAAGAGCGTATCCCCTGAAATCAGAACCCCCCGCCCCCTCTCAAGCAGGCAAATCGAGCCGAGGGTATGCCCCGGAGTATGGAGTATTTCAAATTCAAACTTGCCCCACTTTATTTTCTCAAAATTTATTTCCTTTGCCTGAGCGGGAATTTTGAAGTACGGGCCATCGAAAAAATCGTCCTTGTGGAGGTAAACGTTCTTCCAGTCGTCATCCACCCCCCCCGCGTGGTCGAAGTGGGCGTGCGTGAGGATGAGCATTGAAGGCTCTTTCTCGATAACTGGGTATGCTCCAGCGTCTATTGCAAGGACGCCCTTCTTTTTGTCCTCGATTAGGTACACATTCGAGCTTAAATCCTCCCCATAGATTACGCCCAACCCGTCCAGAATCCTTTCAGCGTCCATAAGGCAAAATTCCCAGTTATGTTTTATATACCCTCTAGGCAAATAGTTCCCTCATGAGTCCAGAGGAATCAAAAGCTCTTACTGAAGAGCTGCAAAAACAAGTTGGCGAGCAGAGGCTCGAGGAGCTTATCCAAGAGAAGGAGGAGAAGTTCCACGGGCTCCTTACGCGGGAGGCAGCAATCTACGCAATCTCTAAGGAGATGAACATCAGGTCCTCGGAGAAGCCAATTTCCGTTTCAGAAGTGGGTCCCCAAACAAGGCGGGCAACAGTTACCGGGCGCGTCAGCCAGATTTTCGAAGTCAAGCGCTTCGAGAAGAACGGGAAGCAAGGAAGGGTCTGCAGGGTTTTCCTTGCGGATGAAAAAGCTGAGAGGGCACTAGTCCTCTGGAACGTTGATGTCGATTATCTCGAAAAAGGGAAAGTGCTGAAGGATGACCTAATCGAGGTCCGCGGGGCTTACGTCAAAGGGGACGAGCTCCAGCTAGGCTATGGCGGTTCAATCGCCCTTCTTGAAAGAAAGCCTGAGAAAAGCATAACCGAACTATCAGACGGGGAACCTGTCAGCCTTACTGCAAGCATCCTGGAATACTCCGGCCTGAGGAGATACGAGCGAGACGGCGTTACCCACGAGATGGGCTCATGCATGATTGACGACGGGAGCAGCAGGGCGAGACTCGTGCTCTGGGAGCCGAATGAAAGGGCGCTCGAGGGCGCGAAGCGCGGGGATTCAGTAAGACTGGATGGGGCTAGGATGAAGAACGGCGAGGTGCAGACAACTAGAGCGAGCAGAATAGCGCTCATACAGAAACCGATACCGCCGGGCCAGATAACTTCGGATTTTGAAGGGGAAGTTGAGGGAAAAATCGAGGAGGTCAAAGTTCGGGGGAAAGGGCTTTTGTTGAAGCTGTCCGGGGGGGAGGAGATCGAGTTCCTCCTGAATAACGAGCTCTCCCTGAGGCTCCTTAAGCTGAAGTCCCTTCCGGACGACGTTAGCCTCGAGACGATGCTGAGCCTGAAAGGCGGGCCGCTCATGGGTTCTGCGATTCGGATGCGCGGGAAAGCAATCCCGGAAGAAGGGGAGCTCGTCTTCCATGCCGACAAATTATTAAGTTAATACTTATTAATAGGTAGTTAGGGTTAAATTACCAACGGAGGAAATCTTGGCCATGCGCACTTACAGAATGGTTGCAGTTGCCCTTTTTGCTGCAGCTGCCGCGCTTTTCCAGCTCCTCCACAGCGTAATCGGGATACCGACTGGCTTCGGGATGGTCGTCGACCTTGCGGGCTTGCCCGTCCTCCTGGCATTCTTCATCTTCGGATTCGAGGAAGCAGTAGGAGTGCTCGTGCTACTATCGCTCATAATCACACTCGTTTCCCCGGAGACATGGCTCGGGGCGAGCATGAAATTCGCAGGCACGCTACCAATGGTCCTCACCCCAGCGTTATGGCTCCTTGCAGCAAAGAAAAAGAACGACCTCGGGAGAATCGGTGCGATGGCAGTTATGCTAATCGTAGTGTCCCTCTCCCTGTTCCTGCTTGCCGGCTTAATCAATACATCCATGAAGCCTGAAAAGGGGGATGAACTCTACTCAATCCCCGAGATACGGGCAGGGGGCTCAGTCTTTGTCGAGGGCGCCTCAGTGTCAATAGGCGACCTCATCGGCGGCCTCTCACCAATAGTCGGTCTTGCCATTGCGTCTCTTTTCATTCTGCGCCTTTGGGGCAGGTATGGGAAGGGAGTTGATAAAGCGTCCCTTAGAGACCCTGCAACGATTGCGGCAATCACGATTCTTGCGATTGTCGTGAGGGGCGTTTCAATGGTGCTTGCGAATTACTACTACGCGGGCCCGATATTCTGGGGAATGAGCCCGGAGCAAGTGATGGCTATTGCCCCGTGGTACCTGATTTTTGGTTTTAATGCAATCCAGGCAGCAGTGGAATTAGGATTCGCCTGGGCGATAGCATTTAAATTCAGGTTCGCAGATTATTACGGGTCTTCTTGATGCTTGCAGTTAAGACTGAAAACCTCGGGTTCTCCTATGCCGGAAAACCAGTTCTAGTAGGAATATCCCTTGAAATAAAACAAGGCGAATTCGTAGGGCTTATAGGAAAAACCGGATGCGGAAAGAGCACGTTTCTCTTGACACTGAACGGGCTAATCCCCCACATGGTAAAGGGCGAATTTACCGGAAAAGTGGAGATTCTTGGAAAGGACACGAGCGAGGTTCCGGTTCATGAGCTCGCGCAGAAAGTGGCCTTCGTCTTCCAGGATCCGGATGAGCAGATATTCTCCCTCTCTGCCCGCGACGAAGTCCTGTTCGGGCTGCAGAATATCGGGGTCAGGGGCGAGGAGGCGGAGAAGAGGACGGAGGAAGCGCTAAAGGCAGTCGGCCTTCTGGATTCCATTGATTCGGACCCGCACACTCTCTCCTACGGCTCAAAGCAGAAACTCGCCTTTGCATGCGCGATTTCCGTGGACCCGGAACTCGTTGTTCTTGACGAGCCGGTCTCGAGCCTTGACAACGAGAGCTCGGAAGAGATATACTCGATACTTAAGGGACTCAATAGGAAAGGGAAGACGATAATCGCTGCTGAGCACGACACGGAATGGCTGGCTGAGCACGCTTCGAGGCTGCTGTTCCTTAACAACGGAAAAATAGAATTGGATGGGGAGTTGCAGCTGCTATTCGACAAGAAGATTGAAAAAGCAGGGGTCAAAATCCCGTGCATTGCGAAAGTTTCAAAGGAGATGGGGGCGTCGTTCCTAACCCCGCGAGACCTGATAAATCATATGAAAAAGAGAAAGGTGAAGTAGTTGCTCTCTTATGTGCCCAGGGAAACGCTTGTCCACTCAGTTGATGCTCGCGTAAAAATCCTGTGGCTTTTTTCCCTCATCTTGTCAATGTTCTCTTCAAGGAGCATTGAGACCGCCCTTCTCGGGCTCACCGTGACTTTTGTTTCCTGCGCCCTCTCGTCATTGCCGATGCACTCGATTTTCCCAAAGCCCCGCTTTCTCCTCTTCGTCCTCGCGATACCCTTGGTGATAGGAACTGTTTTCGTGTCCCCGATGTTCGGCCTCATAAACGCGCTGATTCTGTTCTCCGCCCTTTCGATATCACTTCTGTTCGTTCTGACAACTACTCAAAAAGACATAGTGTCCGCGTTGAACTACTTCCTAGTGCCCGTTTCAACCGCGTTCTCCCTTTCAATGTCTTTGTATTTTCTCCCAGTTTTTGAGCGGAAGTTCAACCGAGTGAGGGTTGCCCAGGCTTCGAGAGCGCACTCGGGAAAGAATCCCCTCCCGATAGTTGTGCCGTTCATGCACTCTGTTATGAGGAAAGCCAAGAATCTCTCCCTTTCCATGGATGCGAGGGCTTTTGACCCTGAGCGGATACAGCTTGGGCGCACCTTCAAGATGAAGCCCATGGATTGGCTCGCGCTTTTCGCACTCTTGGCGTTTGTCCTGGTCCGCCTCGGACTCTTTGGAATCCTCTAGTTCAATGGCAATCTAAACAGGAGCTCTCGGTTGGATATCCTGACCAGACTTTAGTTCTTCTTTTCCTTGGAGCTTCGCCCCTCTCCAGGAAGCTCAATCGGGCCGGTCCAGGATTCTATCAAAGAGTCGAAATCTGGGACAAAGGTCTTCAGCGCCCTGTACCCAGCTTCCTCAGCATCCCAATCTTTGTTCTTTGCATGGAAGTCAAACCATGCGTAATCGTTGTCGTCCTCCGAAGGCTTGACATCCAGCTTTACTGAGCCAGAAACATTCTCTGCGCACCCGAGTGCAGTCGCATACACGAGATACTGGTTCCATATCGCAATCGAGCCTGGGGGGTGCTGCTTCAACAGGGTCATGTCCGAGACGAACTTGCTAAAAGCCATCCATTTTTTGTAATGGAGCGCGCCTTTCGGGGTCCTCTTCTGGAGCGCCTTATTCCCCTTCACTGTCAAAAAGAACCCCAAAAGAATCGATGCGAAAATATTCACGAGAAGCGCAAGGAGCGCCCCTTCACCCATCCGGACCATCGTAAAGAAGAGGAGGGCTACTGGGAAAAGCACAACGAGAAGGAAACCCACCCCTATTGAAAACTCCTTTGCGATTAAAGACGCCCTTTCCTCGTGGAACCCGAATTTTTTCCCCGCAAGCGCTGCTTCTCCCTGCCATCGCTCATAATACGCGTCGAAGTACGTCTTCAGGCCTCTATTCTGCCTCAGCTCCCCAAGTCTAATCTCCTTAATGGAAAGCTCGGGCGTATCCGCCTTTTGTTCCGAGTCTTGGAACGCCAAAGCGATTCTTTTGAATGCCCCGGGCCTTTCGGATGCCGCCAAAAACACGTCTCTCTTCCCGAAAAGACACGCGAGGGCAAGGGCCTCATGCAGTTCAATCTTATCATCCGGTTGCTTGACAAGTGTGAGTCTAATATCTCTCTCGCTCTCCGCCCCAATCTCCTCCAGCTTGATATAACCTCTCTGCGCCAGGTTGAGAATCGTTGCAATATATGCGTTCCTCCCAGGTTTTTTTCTTACGGAGTCCATCAGGACCCCGAGAATAGACGGCTGGTAGTTATACGGGGGCTCGTGGAAATACTCCTGCTCGAATTCAACCGCGTGCTCCCGCCCGTAAACGGACCAGAGTATGGCAAAAGCAACCAAGAGGAGCACCGGGAACCCAAGCGGCATAAACGGAAGCATTCCTGATGCAAGGGCAATCAGCCTCTCCCCGTCTATCCTCGTTCTTTCCCCATCCATTATCTTCCTGAACCCGCCCCCTTCGGCCACATGCGCCGAATCCCCGATTATGGCGTAATAAGGAAACATAACCCTAATTTCAATCGGAGTTTGCGCTGGCACGTTCTTTGCATTCAGAACCAATACCCCAGTTCGAACGTCCATCTCCCCGGAAACCGCTCCGTGAGCCCAGGCGAAAACGCCATCGTCGCTCAACCCCCCTGGAAGCCTGACTATTGCGCTGACTTCATTTGCGTCTGCCCCCCAATCAGCCCCATGCACCATCCATGAAAAATCAGCTACGTCGGTATAGCGTACAATGCTGTTCCTTACAACATACCGCAAAACGAACGTGCGCTCCTCGTCTTCTGCGTTGAACCACCACAGGACCCTGCCGCTGTCCCCGACTCGACTAAATCCTACCTCGATGGCTTCGTTGTTTTCGTAAATTGACGTATTGGTTATGCGAATTGTTCTCCCGTCAGGAGACTTAAGGGGGAGGTCCCTGTAAAAATAGTAGAACCTTCCATGCAGAAGAAGGGTCATGTTCTCTGTTACATTGAATGAGCCGTCCGGGTTTATCTGGATGTCAACCGCATTTTTGAGGAGCTCGAAGTTGTCTTCCTCATCCTGCGCGAAGAGCAAGCCAAGCAGCACCACGAACGCGAGAATCGCGAGAGCCTTCCTCATATCAAGTCCTCAAACTTCCTATTTATCGCTAGGGCCCTTTTTAATGTTACAGTGTAGTTTTTCTCCCGTCCCTCGAGCTCTGCAAGATGCATGAATCTCCAGCCGACCCTGCTGACCCTCCACGCAATCATCGTGGTTATCCCAGTGTTCTCCTCCCAGCGGACGAGCCCCCCGAACTTTTCCTTTTCAATGCACAAGCTTTCAGAATCCCATGCCTTGCACTCAAAAGCATATTGTATCCCTTTCCTGAACACAAGCAAATCAGGGGATAGAGAACTGACTCCGCTTCCAGCTGCCCTTATGACTGAAAAACCATTCCCGGAGAACATCCCTATGAGTTCCCGCTCAGTCCTAGCACCCTTCGCGTAAGTCCCGAACGCCATGTGCAGATATCAACTGTTTATTTTAATTAATTGTGCATATCTGGGTGTGAACGAATCCCAAAAGGCCACGGCCCTTCTGGCCACAATACTCACATTCCAGCTCGCCTGCCACCTAGTGAGCATTGACAAGGTTTTCATGAACGACGAGGGGACCCACATCACGGGGGGCTGGCTCCTAGAACGGGGCATGGTTCCCTACAAAGAATTTGCACTGCTTCAGTACCTGCCAGGGGCGGCAATCCTGGCCTCGGTTTCGTTTTCCATTCTCGGTCCCGAGCTTCAGTCAGCAAAGCTATTCATCGCAGGCGTGATGCTGCTATCGACTGCGATGGTTTTCTTGATTGCCCGGAGGCTCTACGGGAATTATGCAGCGCTTGTAGCGTCCTTTTTCTTCGCCCTTCTCGCCCCGCCCTTCGGAAGCCTGATGTTCATGCCAGAGCCGATAATGACTCTGCTCGTGCTCGTTCTGTTTTGGCTCCTAAGCAAATCCGATAAAGAAGGGGGAATCGCCTTGCTCATGGCTTCTGGAACAGTTTGCGCGTTGATTGTTCTCATGAAGATACCCGGGCTTGCGGTCCTGTTTGCATCAATCGCGTTTCTTATGGCAAGAGCATACCTAAAAAAAGAGAGGGCAGCGAGGTTCGCGTCCGATATAGGTCTGTTGCTCCTGGGGTTTGCAATCCCCCTCGCAATCCTCTTCTTGTGGTTCTCGCATCTCGGGGTCCTCGATGACGTCTACTCCCAAGTAATCTTCCAGCTCCTCTTCAGGACGCAAGAGAAGCTGCTTTCAGACCCCGCGGATATTGCGCTGAACCTGATACTCGTGCTCATACCGGTGGCTTATTTGCCAACTGTAAGCAGGGACCTGAAAAAGGGAAAGATGGACAGCGTCATCCTTTTCCTACTCGCCCTCGCTTCCCTCTACTCAATCATAATACGCTTCCAGCCCAACCGAGTGCTTTATGCGCTCCCGCTGCTTTCAATAATGGGCGGGGCAATTTTTGAGGAGCGAATTGGGGAACGCGAGAGGCGCTTCATCCTTGGCTTTGGGGTTATCCTCGCGTCCGTGACTTTAGCTGCTGTTTCTTTATGGGGAGGCGAGAGCCCGGGGACAGAAGAAATGGAGGAGTTTGTTCTCACCCACACATCCCTCTCTGACAAAATCCTCATAGTCCCTTACGGGCACGTTTACTATTTTCTCATGAAGAGGGAGCCAGGCTATCGTTACCTCGGCCTCGGGCCTTGGGGCCAGCCTGACGATACGGAACAGAATGCAGTTGCAGACCTAGTGCTAAACAGGCCGAAGGTAATAATCTACTCAAAGAAGCCTCAGTGGGGGAAGGAGTTTTGGGAATACGAGCCGCTGATTGACAAGTACATCTGGGACAACTACGAAATTACCGGAGAGAATCAGTTCGCCTATTTCATGGAGCCGAAGAAATAAATCCCCCAGAATCTCGTTCATTGCGACGGAAGCAAAAACGGGATTGGAACATTAACGTATTAAGGCTTTGGCCTAGTTAAAAATTTGGCCAAAATGCGTTGTCAAAACTACGGGATTCCGTTAGATTGCGATTGGATCAATTATCCGCCGCTAAATTGCTCGTAACCTTCTTTCCTTTTTATTATGTCGAACATGATGATTTTAGTGCCTTCGACTTTGTATATCATCCGGAAGTTCCTAACATAAACTCGAAAGTAGTTGGGGGAGTGTTTCATCCTTTGGGCCGATAGGACTGGATTTTTCCGTATCTTGTCGACCTTTTTTTCTATTTCGATTGCAACGCTTTTGTCGAGCTTCTTGAGTTTCTCTATAAAAGCTTCCGTAAATTCGAGAGTAAATGCCATTTACTCACTTTTCTTCTTCTTCATTACGGCTCTTAATTCGCTCTCGGAAGCAAGCGTCATTTCCCCGCTTTTTATCTTCCTGTCGATTTCCATAGCGTGGGCCAGGTCGCTCCTCAAATCATCGATTATGTGG
>JBDRJJ010000065.1:0-2246 GCA_043815135.1 Microcaldota archaeon
CAAAGATGTTTTTTGGGGTAGGGCTCCACAAGGCAGTGCGAAATACACTCCACAATAATCCATTTCTGATGTCTAAACAGCCTGCCTCAAGCCGTCGTCTTGCGTTTCTCTCCCGGCGCTTCTTTATTTTCAACCTCGTTAACCGCACGTATTTTAAATGGGCGGTTCAAAATATTTTCAGGGGTGAGGCCAAATGCGCGAGCTTACGATTGTTACCGAGAATAAGGTAGGCGCTCTCGCCGACATCTGCGAGGCGCTCGGCAACAACGGCATAAACATCTCTTCAATCTCTGCCCACGGCTACAGGGACAAGGGGGTCGTGAGGCTCGTGACAAGCGACGAGAAGAGCGCAAGGAACGCTCTCGAGAAGCTCGGGGTCAATGTGACGGTGGGGGACCTCCTCATCGTGACCATTCCGGATAAGCCCGGGGAGCTTGCAAAATTAACCCGGAAGCTGTCGAACTCCGGAGTGAACATAGACGGGATTTACTTACTGGGAAAAGCAAACGGCAATCTCGAGGTCGGGATAAGCGCCGAGGACAACGCCCGGGCTTCCTGTGCAGTTAGAAAATGATTGGGGTGGTTACATGGGTGACAAGTGTTGCGTATGCTGCGGGTGCGGGGCCGAGGATTCAGCAGCTGAGCAGAAGAAAAAGAAGTACTACTACTATGGGAAAGGGGAGAAGAAGGCCAAGGCTGTGCTGAAAAAGACTGCCAAGAGAGCTAAGAAACCTACTAAGAAAACTAAGAAGAAAAAGTAATCAGAGGAACTTTGGCCTGCACCTCGGGTCCTTTACAGGGTCGAATGCAGGCATTTCACTATTTTTTACGGGGAAAACAACTCTTGAGACCATCCCATGCAGCGAATACGGAAGGCGGATAAGCCTCGAGGAGCCTTCGGTAATCCAGGAGTCTATGTAATACCCCCTGTTTTTCATCTCCCTAGCAAGCTCGCTTCTCTCCTGAATGCTCAGCGTTTCAGCATTCCTATCAAAAACATGGACGTGGTATCCCCTTCCGGAATAAACGACTTCCGTTCTCCCAAATCTTTTCCTGAGTTCTCCGCTCAGCTTCCTCGCCTGCTCCTTTGCAACCCTCAACTCGTGCTCGCAGAAGCCAAGGCCCTGTCCCCTCCCCATTTTTTCAGCTAGCGTCCCGCACTTCGGACAAGGAATGTTCTCTGGGTCGATGTCGAATGCGAGTTCCTGCCCCGAAAAGCCAGGGCAACCCCAGCAATTCTCGTACCTCTTCTTGCACTTCGCGCAAACTCTCAGGTCCCTGTAGATGTTCCGGTCGTAATAAACCCCTTCTGGCAAGAATGCCCCGATTTGCTTCCAGACGTCCCCGGGCCCGCCATACTCATCCACCAAAACAGGGGCTTTTGTGAACTTCTCGAATCTTTTTGGGAAAATCCCCGTGTGCCTTCCAATCACAACTGCAAAAACCGTTTTCATCGGATTCCGGTGCTTCGCAATCCACGAGAAGACGTTGTCGATGTCGAATTCTTGAGAATAGAACATCTTTCTCTCCCGTAGAGTAGAGTATCTCATCCCATCCGGGAGCGTGTAGCGTTTTTCCACGCGCTCCTTTCGAGCCCAAAGCTAAAATCCTTTTCTAATGTATAAAAAAATACATAAATGAATAGAAATGTTTATAAATGGCTATTTTCATAATATGGGTAAGACAAGAGGTGTGGCATATGGAAGGAGACGAAGTGAAAGTTACTCTTACAGTTGACGAGATGCCGAGGAAATGGTACAACATCCTCCCCGACCTTCCAGAAGCCTGCCCTCCCCCGCTGAACCCGGGCACCAGGGAGCCCATAGGCCCGGATGACCTTGCCCCGCTTTTCCCAATGGAGGTAATACGGCAAGAAGTGAGTGATGAGCGGTATATCGCAATACCCGATGAGGTTCTCGAAGCCTACTCGCGGGTTGGAAGGCCCACTCCGCTTTACAGGGCGAGGAGACTCGAAAAATACCTAAAGACGCCAGCAAAGATTTACTACAAGCGGGAAGACGTGTCGCTCGTGGGCTCCCACAAGGCGAATACGGCCATTGCGCAGGCCTACTACAACATGAAGCAGGGGGTCGAGCGGCTCACCACCGAAACCGGGGCCGGGCAATGGGGCTCAGCACTATCGCTTGCGACCAACATGTTCGGCCTTTCGTGCCTGGTCTTCATGGTCCGCGTCTCATACGACCAGAAACCTTACCGGAAATACGTGATGAAGCTCTACGGGGCGG